>JAKSMA010000141.1 GCA_024400895.1 Muribaculaceae bacterium
GGTGGGATGAGTGCGAGATTTTACAGGGAGCTTGCTCGCGAGGAAAATCATGTGCTCATGCCGCCAGGTGCTTCTGCACCTACCCTACGCGAGGGGTTTATCTCGGTTTTTGTGCTTCTTCCCCTTATTTTTCCACTTCGCTCACAAGAGGCATAGTCCTTCTGTCTAACCACCACGATTTTTTTGATTTTTATCCGTTCTTGCATACCTGCAAGGTTCTCAAACTGTTCGTTTATCCTGGACGCAAACCCGCACTATCCCTACGTTTTTTGTGCAAAGATTAAACTTTTTCGGCAAAATATGGTCTACTAAACAAAGGAAGCGGCATAAGAAAGAGAGGTATTCCTCTATTATTTATGTGAAAAGTGTTATCTTTGCAGTGTTTAACTCTCTAAAACTTACGATTATGAAAAGATTATACAACTTTCTGATGATAGCCATGATGGCAATGATGAGCATGGCATTCAGCTCTTGTGAAGATCAAAATATCGCTATGGACCTCGAAGGCACATGGGAAGGCTACACCCACATGCAGTCGTACTACAGTTACAGTGGTCGCTACTACAACTCCACTTACTCATACGTGGACTTCTCTACCGACCCATTCCGCTTCACTTCAGGCAAGGGTCACTGGGTTGACTACTACAGTGGCGCCCCTTGGGACTATATCGCTAACCACATCGAATGGCGCGTGAAAGACAGAGTGATTGAAATCTACTTCGTAGAAGACGATTACACTATCTACATCGACAACTATCGCCTCTCCGACAGCCACTTCACCGGTCGCGTATATTGGAACAAGTCCACCGATTTCACTTTCGACCTCGTTCACACCTCATCGCCACGTTGGGATCACTACCACTATGGTTACAACTACTACGCACCAGGCAAGGACGGCAAGGCTCCAGAACGTCCACAACGCGTACTGAAATAAGACTGACGAACAACATCATAAGATACATCTCATTGGCGCCACGGCAACCCGCTGTGGCGCCAATCTCATTCCACCCCATCCCCACGCGGATCCCACAGAAATTAGATATTAGAGTTTAGAAGTTAGAAGTTAGAAATTAGACTTGTTGACTGGTTGACTCCCCAAAATACACACCGATTCAACAAAAATACAACAGAAAAACACCAATCAAAATTATCCACCTAAATTCTCACTCAATATCAAAATTTATAATTAACTTTACATTTTAAAATATTTGATGCAAATTTAAGATGACACCTCAAAAATACACTGACACGAACGATAAAGAAGAGTTGAAATGCATACTTTGCGAGAAAATCGCAGAATATAGCAAAGCTCTGGCAGACCGCCACCAACAATTATCACTGTTTGAGACCGCTCCTGTGGAAGTCTACAATGGTGACATTCGTGTCGTGGAATTATTTGCAGGTGTTGGTGGTTTCCGAATTGGTTTTGAGAGGGCTTCAAAGCGTTTTAAAACTGTTTGGAATAACCAATGGGAGCCGTCAACAAAACGACAAGACGCTTCTATTGTTTATCAGCATAGATTTGGCCCTGAAGGGCACTCAAATGAGGATATTTCCACAGTAAATGCTGAAGACATTCCCGATTCTGACCTACTTTGTGGAGGATTCCCTTGCCAGGACTACTCTGTTGCAACCACACTTATCAACTCAAAAGGAATTGAGGGGAAAAAAGGTGTTCTTTGGTGGGAAATACATAGGATTTTGCGAGACAAAGGCGAGAAAGCACCAAAATATCTTTTATTGGAAAATGTTGACCGTCTACTCAGTTCGCCAGCTAAGCAGAGAGGTCGTGATTTTGCAATAATTCTGGCTTCTCTATCCGATCTTGGTTATTATGTTGAGTGGCGTGTAATCAATGCTGCAGACTACGGTATGCCACAGCGAAGAAAGCGAACTTATATTGTCGCGTACCACAAGACGAGTAGAATTGGACAACAATTTGAACGAGCAAGAAAGTCTCCTTTTGAATGGATATTAAATAAAGGTATCATTTCTTCCGCTTTCCAATGCAGCGAAAAGGAAGCAGGCTATAATAGCGACCATTCCAATTTCACAATTGAAGGCTCGCTTGTTGAGGTAACCAACAACTTTGGAAAGTCCGAGAAGAAAAATGCGAAATCGGCCGTCTGTAACGCAGGACTAATGGCTGACCGGCAAGTTTGGTCAACAACAGTAAAAGCCGAATATGAAGGTGAAGGATTAACTTTAGGTGATATTTTGCTTCCCGAGGAACTCATTCCCGAAGAATTTTTCATTAGTCCCAAGGAACTCGAAAAGTGGGTATATCTGAAGGGACATAAATCAGAAAAAAGAATTACAAAAGAAGGGTACGAATATAATTATTCAGAAGGTGCTATGGCTTTCCCTGATTATCTTGACCGTCCTTCTCGAACTATCATCACTGGCGAAGGAGGGCAAAGTGCTTCACGCTTCAAGCATGTAGTGCTCACACCATCTGGTCGATATCGTCGTCTTGTTCCTGTGGAGTTAGAGCGCCTAAATATGTTCCCCGACAATCACACCCAAGAGGCAACAGACACTCGTCGAGCGTTCTTGATGGGTAATGCTCTCGTCACGGGTATTGTTGAAAATATAGCACATGTTTTATTAGATAGAATGTAGTATGCTTAATTACGACCCATCATCAAAATCTTCTATCCTTTCACATGCCCGACTCCTTCTTGGTAAATCTTTGAAAGACTTATACAATGAAGCTATCGTACTAAATGGCGGGCGTGGAAGAATGGGGCAATGTGTGGAGCAATTTCATTTCCAATATAGTCCTAACAGCGAAGCTGCCCCCGACTTTCCCGAAGCAGGTGTTGAATTAAAATGCACTCCCCTTAAAACACTTAGTGATGGTAGCATGGTGCCAAAAGAACGATTAGTTCTAAACATCATAGATTATATAAAAGAGGGGAAAGCTACATTTGAAACGAGTAGTTTTTGGAAAAAGAACCAATGGATTCTTTTGATGTTCTATCTTCACGAAAATGGCGTCCCCGTTATAGACTTGATTTTCAAAATTATTCGACTTTGGAATTTCCCAGAGGTTGATTTGAAAATCATACGCGATGATTGGGAGAAGCTTCATTGGAAGATGACACATGGTCTTGCTCACGAAATTTCCGAAGGCGATACTCTGTATTTAGGTGCTTGTACGAAAGGGTCTAAGGCTGGGGCAGAGATGCGAAAGCAATTAGACGAAAACGCACCTCTTGCTCAGCAGAGGGCATATTCAATTAAGCCCAAATATATGAGCACTATCATTTTAGATTCGCTTTTGCACCCCGAGATGCACGATGGGCTATATCTCAGTAAAAAGCAAAAAGAAAAATTTATAAAGATTGCTGCAGAGGCAAGTAACATTGTCAATTCTATAGAAGAATATCAGCCAAATGAAACTTTTGAAGAATTGGTTGAGAGAAAATTCAAACCATATTATGGCCGTACTGTTTACGAGATAGAAGAAACAACTGGTATCAATATCACAAGTAAAGTGAAAGCAGTTTCCCATGCCACAATTTGTGCTATTCTTGGAGTGAAGACTCAAAAAATTAAAGAGTTTGAAAAAGCTAATTTACAACAAAAATCAATTCGTTTAGAGCCTAATGGGAAACTGAAGGAAAGTATGGTATTTGGACAAATCAAATACAATGAAATAATAAACGAAGAGAATTGGGAAGATTCCGTTTGGTATGAGACACTTACTCAGCGATTCATTTTTGTTGTTTTTAGAAAAAATGAAAATGGTGACCCGAAGAGTTCTGTTTTAGAGAAAGTCTTTTTTTGGGCAATGCCACAATCAGACCTCCAATTAGCTAAAATATTTTGGAAAGACACTAAATATAAAATCAAAAATGGGGATTTTGAACATTTCATGAAAAGTTCTGATGATAATATATGTCATGTTCGCCCAAAAGCTAAAGACTCAAAAGATTTGATGGACACACCATTCGGACCTCAAAAGAAAAAAGGATATTGGCTAAATCGTGATTATATTCTTAAGATTGTAAACGAAAACATCAAAAAATAGTTTTGAATAAATTGGTGTTAATTGGGGTTTTAATTGGATAAAATCGGTGTGTGTGTTGGGGAGTCCACAAGTCAACAGGTCCACGAGTCAACGAGTCAATGAGTCAACAGGTCAACGAGTCTAATTTCTAATTTCTAACTTCTAAACTCTAATTTCTAACATCTAATTTCTGTGGAATCCGTGGAATCTGCGTGCGGGGGTGGGTGGGCGGAAGTGGTGGATATTTCCTTTTTATTTGTTATTATTGCCGATGTGTTTGTGGTTTCTGAATTTTGTTATACTTTTGCTATGATATTATTTTTATACTGAATGAAACTATGAAGAATTTTTTTGTTGTAGGCTTGATAGCCATGGCATCTCTTGCCACTTCATGCACAAGCAATACGCCTCGCGCTAATGAGAAAATCGCAGACTACTTATACGCTTGTGAAATTGACAGTGTGAACTTTGAACTGTGTGCGCTTGCGAGCGAACACTATCGCCCGAAGAATGCAGGCGCTTGCTCTGAAGTGCGTAAAGGCAATTTTGTGGGTCGTAACCTCGACTGGAATATCAACAAGGAGGCTTCCTTTATTATCAAAACCAACGCCACTCAAGGCCGCTACGCTTCTATCGGCGTATCGGGTTGTGTGCCTGTGATTAGCGATAGCTTGGGTAACGCTGGTGGCTATAGCGACCTCTACACTATCGTGCCTGTGACCACTGTGGATGGCATTAACGAAAAGGGCCTCTATGTGGGTGTGAATGTGGCTCCTACTGGTGAAACTTCGCTCGACAAGTCGAAATGGCAAAATCATAAATGGGGACTTGGCGCTGCGTTCACTCGCCCAGAAGCAACCCTCACTTATTGCACTACATTCGTTGTGCGCTTCTTGCTCGATTTTGCTGCATCGGTTGATGAGGCAAAGGATTTGGTGGAAAGTGTCAACTGGTTTGACCCATGTGGGTTCCCAACTCCCGGCGATGCACAATCGTTCCACTGGCTCATCTGCGATGAGAAGAAGAGTGCCGTGCTTGAATTTATCGACAATAAGCCTGTGTTCCTCGAAACCACCGAAGTGTCGAAGCCTTCAGTGTCGACCATCATGACCAACTTCAGCAACACACTCTATGCCGACTCTACCAACCGCATTATCCAAGACCATGGTGCTGGCTACGAACGCTACGATGTGCTCTGCAAAGGCTATGCTGCCACTGCTCCAACTTGGGAGGGTATGGCTAAGTTGATGGAAAGTGTGTGGTACACCAAATGCTACACTATCAAGAATGGCGACCCTAATTTCTGGCTGACCGACAACTACAATGACCAATATCTTTCTTCCAAGATGTATGGCAACATGGATATGTGGAACGACAAGGGTTTTGTGCACTACGTTGATTCCCTCAAAGGAATGTTCAATGATAAATCAAATTGGCACACTGCTACCTCTACACTCTGGTACACCGTTCACACTTGCGTTTACGACCTCGCTAAGCGTGAACTCCACATCAAGGTGAGCGAAGGTCTTGACGGACAGAAGGACTACTACACTTGCAGCATCAACAGCACCTTCCCTCGTCCATTCGACTTGATGCCTGAAGGCCATGTGCTCTTCGACGGCAAGTATTCGAAATAAGATGTTAGAAGATAGAAATTAGAAGTTAGATTGGTTTTAACCTCGGCCAAGACAAAAACCGGGATAAACCATACCAGGCATAAAAAGGCGCCCCCGAAAGCTTGCGTTTTCGGGGGCGCTTTGTCTGTGTTGTATACAGATTTGCGATTATTTCTTTTCCTTCAAGAGGTCGCGAATTTCGGTAAGCAGCTTTTCTTCTGCACTTGGCTCTGCAGGAGCTTCTGGCTCTGGTTCTGGTTCCTTTTTAAGTTTGTTGATACCCTTCACCATCAAGAAGATACAGAATGCCACGATAAGGAAGTCGAGCACATTTTGGATGAGGTTGCCATACTTGAGAGTGGCTTCGCCCACTTTCACGCTGAGGTCGGTGAAGTTGACGCCACCAGTGAGCATACCCACGAGAGGCATGAGGAGGTCGTCGACTACAGAAGTTACGATTTTACCGAATGCACCACCGATGATAACACCGACAGCCATGTCCATTACATTGCCCTTAACGGCAAATTCCTTGAATTCTTTAACAAATCCCATAGTGTTGTGATTTTTAGTTGATTGTTGTTATTTTGTTGGTTATAATTTTAAGTTCAAAAATATGGCAAGTTTTAGCCCCTTTTCCACATTAGTAAATATTAAACAATCTTAATTGGGGAAATTTTTCCATTATTTTTTTCTTTAACATGTTTTTAACCCAAAAAAATGTATTAATTTTGCAGTTGGAAAAGATTGAAATGGCAAGAATGCCGCTTTTCAGTCCCCAAAGTTACGAATTTCAATTCAAAGAGGAAATTTTTATAAACAACTAATTTATATTTTATTAAATTTTTTAGACGTAATTATGACAAAAGTAGCTATTAACGGCTTTGGCCGTATTGGTCGTCTGGCTTTCCGTCAGATGTTTGAAGCTGAAGGTTATG
>JAKSMA010000142.1 GCA_024400895.1 Muribaculaceae bacterium
CTTGATAGCTTCGATATCAAGCGGAGAAGGCAGATATGCACAAACAGCGTCGAGGAGAAGTTGAACACCCTTGTTCTTGAATGAGCTACCGCAAAGCATTGGAACGATTTCCATCTTCAAAGTAGCAGCACGGAGAGCGCGGTGGATTTCTTCTTCAGTGATAGTATCAGGATCGTCGAAATACTTGAGCATCAATTCTTCATCGAATTCAGCGATGGTTTCAAGCATCTTGTCGCGATATTGTTGGCATTCTTCGAGCATGTTTTCTGGAATATCTTCCAAAGTGTAGTTAGCACCCATTGCTTCATCTGGGTAGTAAACTGCTTTCATGCGAACGAGGTCAACCATACCCTTAAAGGTGTCTTCAGCACCGATAGGGAGTTGGATTGGGCAAGGATTTGCACCGAGGAGTTCCTTCATTTGGCGAGCCACTTCAAGGAAGTTAGCACCTGAGCGGTCCATCTTGTTGACATAAGCCACACGAGGAACATTGTATTTGTCAGCCTGGCGCCATACAGTTTCAGACTGAGGTTCCACACCACCTACTGCGCAGAAAGTTGCCACAGTACCATCGAGTACACGGAGAGAACGTTCAACTTCTACAGTGAAGTCGACGTGTCCTGGGGTGTCAATCAAGTTGATTTTATATTTTTGATCGTTATAGTTCCAGAATGTAGTAGTAGCAGCTGAAGTGATAGTGATACCACGTTCTTGCTCTTGCTCCATCCAGTCCATAGTAGCTGCACCATCATGAACTTCACCAATCTTGTGAGTCAAGCCGGTGTAGAAGAGAATACGTTCAGAAGTTGTTGTTTTGCCGGCATCGATATGAGCCATGATGCCGATGTTACGCGTAAATTTCAGGTTTGCGTCTGTTGCTTTCATCTTATATACTATGTTATATCAATTAAAATCTAAAATGTGCGAATGCGCGGTTAGCTTCTGCCATGCGGTGCATATCTTCTTTACGCTTGAATGCGCCACCCTGTTCATTGTAAGCATCCATGATTTCAGCTGCGAGCTTGTCAGCCATGGTCTTACCGCCACGCTTACGTGCGAAAAGAATAAGATTCTTCATTGATATAGACTCCTTGCGATCTGCACGGATTTCGGTTGGAACTTGGAAAGTAGCACCACCGATACGACGTGATTTAACCTCCACTTGTGGGGTAATTTTTTCAAGTGCGTTTTTCCAAATTTCGAGAGGAGTTTTTTCTTCTTTAGCCATCTTTGAACCAACGATATCAAGGGCTGTGTAGAAGATACGATAAGAAGTATTCTTCTTACCATCATACATGAGGTGATTCACGAATTTAGTTACGCTTACATCACCGAACTTAGGATCTGGAAGAATGATCCTTTTTTTTGGCTTAGCCTTTCTCATTGTTAAAATTACGTTGTAGTTTTTGTCCGCTTGGTTGTTGCATCTTTGTTCTTCAACAGCTATCTCTATAGCTATTTACTCAACCATGAAAAATCATCAATCCAATAAAATCAAAAACTAAGTTTTTAAATTTTGTTTGTTTTGTAAGAAATTAGGTCGTCTGATTACTTTTTAGGACGCTTAGCACCGTATTTAGAACGGCGTTGAGTGCGACCAGCTACACCTGCAGTATCGAGAGTACCACGAACGATGTGATAACGAACACCTGGAAGGTCTTTTACACGACCGCCACGTACCATGACGATTGAGTGTTCTTGCAGGTTGTGTCCCTCTCCTGGGATGTAAGAGTTCACCTCTTTACCATTGGTCAATCTCACACGCGCAACTTTACGCATTGCCGAATTAGGCTTTTTAGGAGTGGTGGTGTAAACACGCACGCACACACCGCGACGCTGTGGGCAAGAATCCAAAGCAGGTGACTTGCTGGTAGTTTCCAGACTTGTACGGCCTTTTCTTACTAATTGCTGAATTGTAGGCATCTTAGTTCTGTTTTACTTGTTTTTAAAAATATAGTTTTACAATAAATTGGTTTTAACTTTATTGCTCGTACGCGCACATACAACACCCACTAAATCAAATATTTAGAGGCATCAACAGGGCACAACAAGCCCAAAAGCGATGCAAAGTTACGCATTAATTCGCTAATAACCAAATGTTTTACGAATTATTTTACACATTTTTTCAACACAAAAAAAGTAGAAAAAAAGCTGGTGCTTAAAAAGCACGAAATCGAGAGCAGAAAATGCTCCCGATTCCTATATTTTAAATATTTTAACCGAATTTAAAAAGGTTTAATATCAGAAAGTGGCACACCAACGCGATCTTTGTCACTCAACAGCATACTTTCGTGTGGAATTTTCCAATCAATTCCAAGTACGGGATCATCGAATTTTAAAGTGGCTTCGCTTTGTGGGGCATACACATTATCTACTTTATATTGAAATTGAGCTTCTTCAGAAAGCACCACGAAGCCATGAGCAAAACCACGGGGAATAAACAATTGGTTGCCCTTCTCTGCCGAGAGTTCCACAGCCACATGCTGCCCAAAAGTGGGACTACCACCACGCAAGTCAACTGCCACATCGAGCACCGTTCCGCGCGACACTCGCACAAGCTTGGCTTGACTAAATTCACCAGCCTGAAAATGCAGGCCTCTCAACACGCCAAAAGACGAAAACGCCTCGTTGTCTTGAACAAACTCAACGGGCCCAACATGAGCCTGAAATTCCGATTTCTTAAATGTTTCCGAAAAATAACCACGCGAGTCGCCGAATCGCTTGGGTTGAATCACCCAAACACCTTCAATATTTTGTTGAATAAATTCCATTTAATATATATTAATGTGTAGTCGATTATTGATATACAAATTTACAAAAAAAATCAATTATTTTTAAGAGCTATGTAGTTTTTCTATTAAATTTGCGTCAAATGTGCAAAAAAACATAAATACGGAAAGCTAAAAACAGAAGCAAGCAATGACGCAATCATTAGAAACAGAATTCAAACGAATCGTAGAAGAGCATAAGAGCACCATCTACTCCGTGTGCTATATGTATTCTAAAGACCCTGACGAGGTCAACGACCTTTTTCAGGAGTCGCTTGTGAAAGTGTGGCAAGGCCTGCCCTCTTTCAAAGGCAACAGCAGCATGAAAACTTGGATATGGCGCATCACCCTCAACACTTGCATTTCGGCCGAACGCAAGAAGAAGATGAAAACCGTTCCACTGTCCATGGACATCAACCTTTTTGAAGACAAGGACGCCAACACAAAACAAGTGAACATGCTCAAAGAGCGAATTTCAAAACTCCGCCCGTTCGACAGGGCCATCGTATTGCTATGGCTCGAGAACATGAGCTATGATGAAATTGCTGCTGTGGTAGGTATCACTTCCAAGCAGGTTTCGGTACGCCTTTTCCGTATCAAAGAACAACTCAAACAGATGACTAACGATTAAATTTGCACAATTATGAACGAAATCTATGATAACAACATGATGGAGTTGGAAGAAATGCGTGGACAACTCAACTTGCTCAAGCAAAAACTTAGCGAGCAAGAAATCGTCAGCGAAAAGTTAATGCGAAAGGTGACGAGCGAACGCCTTTCCAAAATCAACAAAGAAGGTGGCATCGCCGTAGCTGTCGCAGCCATATTTGCACCACTCAACGTATTCATTTTCAAAGACTTGGGATTGTCGACTGCATTCATCATCGTGAGCACGGTCTATTTTTTAGTTTGTGCAGGCTTTTCCCTGTATAGCAGAAGAGGCATCAACCCCAACGACGTAATCAACGGGAACTTGATTGAAACGCACAAGAAAATGGTAAAGTATAAAACCCTCTGCAACCGAAGGTTGATGGGCGTCATTCCATTCCTCGTACTCTGGTTTGGGTGGTTCCTCATGGAACTCAACAACGGTGGAAGCGGCCCCGACAAAGGCTCCATGATTGGCGGATGTGTGGGAGCTGTAATAGGCACAATTTTCGGAACGCTCTACTATAAAAAATCTCAAAAGAACCTGAACGACGCTATTCAGGAAATTGAAGATCTCTCCAAAGAATAATTCATACAACATTCACACTTCACAGAACTGCGAGCTTATATCACAATTAAGCCCGCAGTTTTCAATGTTTAAAAGGGAAAATTGGTTTTTTAATGAAAAAAACGTAATTTTGTGTGTGATAAAGTGCAACAATTAGAATGCGAAACATCATTATATACGACGACAACGAGACAAGAAAGCAACTCTTGCCTCTCACCTACACGCGTCCAATCGCAAAAATCAGGATTGGCATCACCACTATTGAGGAAAAGTGGCAAAGCATGTTGGGAGAAGCACGTTATTCTTGGCTCACAGCATCATATCTGCAAGAGAAATTTCCACTTTCTGCAGAGAAAACCAACCTGATGATTGCAGGTCACGTGCTCCCCTCTCCCCCACTTGCAGAGCAAGCGCTTTCGCTTCGCGAAGGCGAAGCCATCCTCGACGGCGAGCAAGTGATAGCCTTCAACGGTAAGCCAGAAGATTTCGACAACAGAAACTTCACAAAAGTCTTTGCCCCTACCGAACGTCCAGTATGCATCAACAAACTGTACGACATTTTTGAAGCAAATAGCAAAGCCATCACACTTGATTTCAACAGGATAACAAAAGGACGCGCATCCCAACCCATCCCCAATACAGCAACTGTGATTGGCGATGCAAGCCTAATATTTATCGAAAAGGGCGCTTGCGTGGATGGCGCATTCCTCAACACAAAGAATGGCCCTATATATGTAGGCGAAAATGCCGAAATCATGGAATGTGCTTGCGTTAGAGGTCCGTTTGCCGCATGCAATGATGCTAAAGTAAAAATAGGTGCAAAAATCTACGAAGGCACCACACTTGGTCCGTTCTGCAAAGTAGGCGGAGAAGTAGAGAACACCGTATTCATCGGTTATAGCAACAAGGCTCACGATGGATTTATCGGCGACGCAGTTGTGGGCGAATGGTGCAATCTGGGCGGTGGTACAACGGCATCGAATCTAAAGAACGATTACGGTGAAATCAAGCTATGGAACTATGCCGCTCAACGCTTCGAACGTACAGGCCGCCAATTTGTTGGCCTTGTGATGGGGGACCACTGCAAAACTGGCGTGAATTGCATGATCAACACAGCCACTGTGCTTGGCGTGGGCGTAAACATTCACGGCAGTGGATTTCCACGCAACTTTGTGGCATCGTTTATGGAAGGCAGCAGCAACGCCGGATTCAAAGACGTGAATCTCAAAGCATTCTTCACCATTGCAGAACGAGTGATGTCGCGAAGAGGAGTTGTCTTGACCGAGGACAACCGAAGCATGAATGACAACATCTACACGAGAGCAAAAAAATACAAATAAGGAATATTGAACTATAAAACTACATAACAAATGAAAAAATTATTAGTGGCAATTGTGGCAATAGCATGCATTTGCACCGCATTAGCAGAAACCAAAGCCAAAAAAGCAAAAGAAACGCCAAAAACCAAAAAGGAAACAGTAGCAAAAGCTAAGGGTTCGGCCTTTATCGTTATTTCAAAAAAAGATTTAAACCTTAGGGTGTACGATGTGGTGAAAGGCGACACAGTGCTTCTCAAAGAATTCCCTGTTTGCCTCAGCAAAAACAAAGGCAACAAGCAAAAGAAAGGCGACATGAAGACTCCTGAATCACCAAAGGGCAAGCCATTCAGCATCAGTCAAATTCAAGACGCATCCACATGGCGACACGATTTTCACGACGGCAGGGGCAACATCAAGGCCTACGGTCACTGGTTCTTGCGCCTCATCACTCCCGGCCATAGCGGTATAGGCATCCACGGCAGCACAAACAATGAAGCCTCTGTCCCTGGTCGCGCAAGCGAAGGATGCATCCGCCTTCGTGACGCCGACATTATCACTTTGAAAGAAAAGTACGCCTATGTGGGTATGCCAGTAATCATCAAAGCAGAAAATGAAGGTGAATACGACTGGGAAAAGAGAGTGAAGAAAGCAAAATAATAATAACCAACAAAAACTATATAGTATGAAATGTAAAAAAATCATTTTCACACTGGTGATGTCGTTCATTATGTGTGCAAGTGCTTGGGCTGCAAGCGTACAGGTGACAGGTACTCACGTGCGTCTTCGCCTGAGTCCATCGCTAAACGGTGCTATTTACTCCAATAGTTACGGCACTCCAATTTACCCGGCAAAAGGTCAGATTCTTTCTTGGACAGGGTATTCACAAAACGGATTTTATGAAGTGAACTATGGCGGCCGCACTCTCTGGATTTATAGCGATTACGCTCGTCCTGTCAACACAGGCAATTCATCAATTCCAAACAATGTAATTATCACCGGCAACAGCGTACTGCTCCGCGTTGGCCCTGGCAAAAACTATGCACCCCTCAGCTACTACGGACAGCACGCACATGTTAACAAAGGCGATGTGCTTAGATGCGTAGGCGTGAGTGGCGACTGGTGGCGCGTAATCTACAATGGCGGCTACTACTATGTGTCACGCCGATACGCTCGCGGATACTAATTTCCAACCATTCACAACATAGTATGAATGAGGTTCGGTTATGTGACCGAACCTCATTTTT
>JAKSMA010000143.1 GCA_024400895.1 Muribaculaceae bacterium
CGGGTGATTCGTGTGATTCAAGTGTTTTTTGTAATTCAGACAACAATTTGCAATTACCGCAAAGAAGCAAAAAAAATCCCTTTTGGCATCTAACGAAAAACTCGACGAGAGACATTCGAAAAAACTGTAAAATCGAGCGGAGCGGGTTGCTTCCGTGTTAGTCCCAAATCTAACATCTAACGCCCTTTTTGGCATTGTAGGTAATTTTGATTATCTTTGCAAATATATGAGAAATGGCAATAAATATAGTTATATGGTGCTTGCGCTGGCATTGATTGCAGGCGTGGTAATGGTGTTGACGGGATGTCGTCTTGTCAGAAAAACCACACCTTCGGTAGTGGTGAGCATTCAGCCACAGCGCTATTTGCTTGAAGCAATAGCAGGCAGTAAGGTGGAGGTGATGTGCTTGCTCGACGACGAGAGCAACCCCGAAACCTACGAGCCCGATATGAAGGTGATGATGGCTGTTGAGCGGAGCGACGCCTATTTCACGATGGGCACCATCGGCTACGAACTTGCCGTGCTTTCGAAAGTGAGAAGCAACAATCCCGATTTGCCAATTATCAACACATCGGAAGGTGTGAATTTTATCGACAGCCACGATGCTGACGAGGGTGATGTCGACCCGCATGTGTGGTTCTCGGTATGCAATGCAAAGATTATTGCCGGCAATATGTATAAGAATTTGGTGGACTTGTATCCCAAGTGGAAAACTTATTTCACCAAGCGTTATAAGGAACTGCAAGTGAAACTCAATCAAATGGATCAGACTTTCTCTTCTCGCTTGCAAGCGGCTTCTGATTCTGTGTTCCTCGTATGGCACCCCACCATGAGTTATTTGGCCCGCGACTATGGCTTGCATCAAGTGTCGCTCGACAATGGGAAAGAGCCTACTGTAGTCAATTTGCGTGAGCACTTGGATATGGCCCACAAAAGTGGCGCTTCTGTGCTATTTATCCAGCCACAGATCGACAGCCGACAAGCCAGTGAATTGCTCTCGGAGCTGGATGTACGTAAAGTGACTGTTAACCCCATGAGTTTTAAATGGGAAGAAGAATTAAACAAAATAGTGGATGCATTGGCTCCACCCGTTAAAAAGTAGATTGGCGATGGAGAAACAGTGTATTATTTCATTGAAAGGCGTGAGCCATTCGTATGGCGAAAAGTCGGTGCTCAGTGGCATTGATTTAGATGTAAACGAAGGCGACTTCGTGGCTATCACTGGGCCCAACGGTGGCGGAAAAACCACGATTCTGCGTTTGATTCTACATTTGCTGAAACCTACAGAAGGCAGTGTGGAGTATTACCACGAAGGAGTGAAGACCGATAGTCTGCAGTTTGGCTATCTACCCCAAAAAAATGCCATCGACAGCCAATTTCCCATCACGGTGGAAGAAGTGATTGAGTCGGGCTTGAAGATGCGTCCGTTGCATCGCATCACGCCGGAAGAAAAGCAATTGGTGGCCGACACCATCGCTATGATGCGACTGGAAGAAGTGAAGAATCGCTCCATTGGCAATCTTTCCGGCGGTCAGTTGCAGCGTGCTCTGCTGGGCCGTGCCATCATCTCAAAGCCAAAGGTGCTGGTGCTTGACGAGCCACTAAGTTATATCGACAAGCAATTTGAAGAGCATCTCTACGATATCGTGAAATCGCTATCAGCCTCCACCACCATCATCCTTGTCAGCCACGAGATGAGTGTGATTTCAGGTATGGCCAATAGGCATATCATAGTGGCCGACGGGAAGATACACGAATGTGGGGCGCATCATCATTTCGTGAAGTCGGAATGCCGGTGATTTGTTAAAAAAAGTGTTATTTCATCATGTTTTAGAAAAAAAACATTATTACTAATTGAAATAATTATTCTTTTGAGTAAATTTGCATTAACAACTAAGTGGCACTCTATTTATCAAGTGTTTTTTAAAATTTTGGTATATTTATAATCGTATATGACAAAGATAAAAGGAACATTAAAGAAGGACGGGAAAGAACTTACCGCTCTCCGTTCCAGTGTTGAAGAATTCATCGGCCATACGGTGAGGACTTCAAGTGACTTTGCCGAATTGTCAGAAACTATTCAAGAAAAGATTCACGAATATGTTTCTGTAAACACATTAAAGCGAATTTGGAACTATATCGACGACGGAAATGTGCCAAGCATCTCCACATTATCGGTAGTGTCTCGCTTTCTTGGATTCAATAATTGGGATGCATTTCTCACCAATCTTGACCGCACTGCCACATCGCAGGCATTTGTGGGCGATGGCATCAGGTGCGACTCTTTGAATGTAGGCGACAAGGTTGCCATTTCCTGGAGCCCGAATCGCAAGTTGGTGATTATGTACACTGGTGAAAACTCGTTCATTGTGAAGGAGTCATACAATTCAAAACTTGTGGAAGGCGACACTTTCAAGTGTATGTATTTCATCGACAACCAACCTTTGTTTATTGATGAACTGATGCACGAAGGTTTCGACAAGCCGATGAGTTACATCTGTGGCAAGCAGGGCGGCGTGCAAGTAGAGCGCCTGTAAACACACTCCTCTCCACCCTTTTTTTGCTGAAATAACAGTTCAAAACATATCAGTATCGGCAGGCGACCACACCTGCCGATTTTTTTACCCGATTAGCATTGATAGTGCCAATATTTATCACTACTTTTGCAATCAGAAATAAATAATATTGAATGATGAAAAAAGCATTGTTGTTACTTGTAGGTGCTGCCGTTGTTGCAGCATTTTCGCTCACCGATTGCTCTAAAGGAGAGGCGGGCAGTGAATCGGCAGAAGAAAATTCAGAAAGTGTGAATCCTGATGAGGCTGCTGCAGAAATTTCAGAAGGTAAGTTCCGCCCCGATACTGCAAAGGTTTTCTTTGAGGGCACCTACGACAATGGAAGCGCGTTTGTAGTGATTTCCAAAAAGGAACTTCGCTTGAATGTGTATGCCACAGTGAAGGGCGACACCACGCTCATCGCGCGCTATCCAGTGTGCATGAGCCGCGCGAAGGGCCAAAAGGAGAAAGAAGGCGACATGAAAACCCCTTCATGCACAATGGACACCCCATTCTCTATCTCAGAAATTAAAGATGCGAGCACATGGGTTCATGACTTTGGCGATGGCCGTGGCGCAATCTTGTCGTATGGCCATTGGTTTATGCGCCTTGCCACCCCACACAAAGGTATCGGAATTCATGGCAACACTGGCAATGAAGACAAGATGCCAGGCCGCGATAGCGAAGGCTGTATTCGCCTCACCGACGCAGGTATCGACCACTTTAAGCAACACTATGCCGAAGTGGGCATGAAGGTGGTGATTAAAGATGAAAACGAAGGCCGCCTGTCATTCGAAACCAAAGCCATCAAAGGCGAAGGCAAACCAATGCAATAATAGTATCCACGTTATAATAAAGGTATAAGGCATCCTAATATGGGTGCCTTTACTTTTTATCTTGCTTATTGTTTGGTGGTGAGGAGGAGGAGGGCTCGGTCGAGGATGGTGTCGTGGCCGGCTTGGCGGTCGGCTTCGGTCATGTCGACCTTGATGTCGGGCTCTACGCCGAATTCTGTGAGCTTGCCCTCTGCGTCACGAATCACAGCGGCAGAGAAGCGCACGCTCCATCCGTTGGGCAATTCGCTGGTGAATGGCAATCCACAACCACCGCCAGTGGTATCGCCGATGATAGTGACGTTTGGCAACTGTTTCATAATCGACACGAAATTGTTGGTGGCGCTGAAACTGCCACGGTTGCAGAGCACCACGATGGGCTTGTTGTAGTGCTGGCGATTATGTGCGGGGCTGAAGTAATATTCGTAAGGCTCGGAAAAAGCATTGTGCTCGGGGCCGGTTTTGTGGCTGATACTTCCCACTTTAATCTTTTCGTTGATGAATCTGCCCACCAACGTCTCAACATTTGTGAGGAAACCTCCGCCGTTGCTGCGCACGTCAATCACCAGTCCGTCGCTGCTGGCCAGATAGGCAAGGATTGCATCAAGGTTGCCCTCGCCAATTCCCGAGGAGAAGTCGCCGTAATACATGTAGCCGATGTTGTTGCTCAAAATCTGGTATTTGATGCCGCTGGTGCGCTTGTATTCAAAGTTGAGGTAATGCTCATTGATGAGTCGCTCATCGTAGTTGACGGGGTATTTTTCCCAAATCCAGTATCTCGACACATCGCTGCCGCAAATGAGATTAGTGTGTCCGTCTTTCAATTCCTTCAGCATGTCGCTGCAGAGGTCGAAAAGTTCGTCGCTATTGATTTCTTTGGTGATTTTTGCGCGGTATTGTCGGCCCACGGCATCCCAATCCACGTTTTTGTATTCAAAGAATGTGTAGTGCTCGTCGAGAATAGTCCAGAGTGCATCAAAGTTGCCTTCTGCATCGTTGCTGAAAGTTTGCTCGCTGCAACTTGCCATAGGCAGAAAGGCGATGGCAAGCAGGATGATATGGATGAATTGTCGGAATCTCATAACATTAGTAACTGAAAAGATTGCATCCAATGCCAATTACAAACGCATGGCTGATGTCGCGTGTAGAAATGTTGCACACACTGGATGTGGCGACGCGATTGCGATAGCCCACACGCAGCACAGTGTTACGACTGATGGTGTAGTCGGCATAGAGATAGTTGGTGATGTCGAAGCGGTTGCCCCACCATCCGAAGTGCGCCAAATTTTTGCGGTTGCCCAAATAGATTTCGTAGTATGCTTCGTCGTATTCTGGCGAGAAGAATGCTCCAATCACGGGTAGCGTCATCTCGTAGGCGAGTTTCAGCGAATGCTTCCAGAGGAAGGTGTTGTAGGTGGCCATGGCATTGACACCAGCAGCGAGGTGTATTTTAGCCGATGCCACATTGTTGCTATTGTTGGGGTTGTAGAGCACGCCTCCACGGAATTGCGCCATTGGTCCCACCATCACTTCAAATTTGTGCCAAGGCATGTCGCTCCAGCGGTGCATCGTAGCCCACTTTACGTCGGCCATGAGCGAATGCATCGTGTGGTTGCCGGCAGGATTGTGAGTGAGGCTATAGTCGACGCCAGCAGCTATTATGCGGTTCCAATCGCTTTTGAAATTGTCGCGGAAATTGTCGTAGCCAATGCGGAAATGCGCTCCACTATAGCCTACAAGCGACACATATTCATCGCGAATAGCATCATAGCCGGCATCAATGGTGAAGATGCTGGTCGTGATTTTAGTTGGGCCAGACACGCACGCAGTTCTTCCTTCAAGGCCTCTTGAAATGTCTTGATAGGAGCTGTCGGCTGTTTGGGCGCAAAGTTGGATGCACCCCATCGCGCAAAATAGCAATATGAGCAAATACTTATTCATCAGTGTCGTCGCCGAAGAGACGGGTTTGACCAGTGAGTTGGTCGCGCACCTCTTGTTGGCTGATTTCGTCGCTCATTCGTTCGCCAGCAGTGTCGGCGTCATCTACATCTGCCACCACGGCTTGCTGTTGCTCTTCTTCTGGCACTTCGCGTGGCTCAATTTCTGTGATAGAGTCGATGGCGAAGTTGCTCACGCGCTTACCCTTAGCCTTAAAACTCTTAACACCAATGTATTCGTCGGCATCAATCACGAGATTTTCGCGGAAAGCATCGCCACCGCCAAACTTTACATCAAAGCGAGGATATTTCACATCGGTGAGTGTGAGCAGTTTAGAGGCAGGATTGCCGCCAATCATGCTCTGCTTGTTGTTTTTATCTTCAAGAGTGCAGCGCTTGATATAGTAGAAACCTTGGTCGGCATCGTCGACGATGGCAGTCCAAACCTTGCCTTCTTCATACTTCTCAATGCGGAGTATGCCATCCTCGTAGTGGTTGGTGGCTTCGCTTGTGGTGGTGTAGAAATCACCATTCTTCATGATAACGAGAATGCGGTCGTCGCCACTGAACTTGCCCAAAGAGAAACCGTGGTTTTCGTAGTTGATGCGTAGCACATCGGGGTCGAACCACACTTCGCGGTCGCCAAGTGTCGACACGCCGTGTTCCTTGAGCGAAATACGGTGCACTTCGTTCTTGGTCACAAGGTTGCCACGTGTGAGTTTGCCCTTGATAGAAAGTTCTGCCAAATCCACATCGAATTGAAGTACCTTCAGGCGGGGCTTTGGCTTGAGGGTGATGCGAAGCACTTCTGCTTCACCATTTGGATTAGCGGTGAACCACATCACTTTGCTGCCGGGCTTGCCCTGGGTGAGGTCGTATTCACGGTCGCGAGTCACGCCAGTCACAGCAAAACGCTTCATGTACACGATGCCACCGCGTCCATCTTGATAGAGCACATTGTAGATGGTGCGGGTGTCGTTGCGCTTAAACACATTGAGGTAGATGATATTCTTGCCTACATATATCTTTTCGCTCACCTTTATCACCTTGAACTTACCATCCTTGTAGAAGATGATAATGTCGTCGATATCGGAGCAGTTGCACACAAATTCGTCTTTCTTCAAGCCGGTGCCAATGAAGCCGTCGGCGCGGTTGATATAGAGTTTCTCGTTGGCTTCAGCCACTTTCGATGCCACGATGGTGTCGAAGTCGC
>JAKSMA010000144.1 GCA_024400895.1 Muribaculaceae bacterium
TATATTCTTGAATATGCGCTCCACCAACCAGGAAAATCCGCTGATCCCAAAAAAGTTCACAAACAGTTTACTATGTTGTTGTAGGAAGTTTTGAAAGCCTTCAAGAGGCAAGAAACTATAACAATAATGGTCCGTTTGATGTGGTATGTGGAAGCATATATAAAGCCACAGTTAATGGTAAAACCGTTTATCGTGTTTGTGCAGGAGTTTTCAACAGTAAAGCAAAAGCCCAAAAGAAAGTAAAAGAAGTGAATTGGATATATACTTCGCAGAGAGATACGACGCCTTGGATTTGGACAAACAAAGGTTATGCTAAATGTGTAGAACATGGTGAACCTTAACAAGGGAATTTTTATCGCATGTGATAGTACCTTTATATTTTGGTAATATGAAACATTTGGCGGAGGACAGGAATTGCCCTCCGCTTTTTTTGGTGGTGTTCGAAAAAATGTCTACTTTTGGGTGATTCTTGGTGGGGAAGAGCTTACGCAATAGGGCTGAAGGCCCGATAGGTGAGCGTAAGCGAGCGATAACCTCGGTCGGAGCGACTGCGTAGGCCGGGGGATATGTGAGTGTCCCCTCCCACCCAATGCGGGCTGAAAGTCCGCGACAAGGTGCCTGGACATGAAGACGGAAGATTCGGAAAACCAAAACATTTTAAATTATAATACGAGATGAAGGAATTGAAATGTCCACAATGTGGAAGCGTTTTTTCGGTTGATGAGGCCGACTACGCACTTATTCTTAACCAAGTGAAAACACGCGAATTCGACGCTGAAGTGAATTCCCGCATGAAGGAACTTCGCGAGCAGATGAAGGCTGAGCAAGAAAAGGATACGGTGAAGGCTGAAAGCGATTTCAACAAGAAAATGTCGGAAAAAGATGGCGAAATCAACACACTGCGTGCGCAGCTGAAGTCGTTTGAAGATTTGAAAAAAGCGGAACTTCGGGCGCAGTTGGCACAAAAGGAGACTGAACTGAAAGAGGAGATTCGCAAGCACGAATTGGCTTTGAGCGAGCAGAAGCAGAAGGCGCAGGCCGAGATGGCTGCAAAGGAATTGCAGTTGAAGGAAATGGGCCATCAGATTGAGTCGGCAGTGAACGAGCAGAAGCAGAAGGCGCAAGCCGAATTGCAGAAGCGTGATGCCGAGATTGCCCAACTGAAGGCTGCCAGCGAATTGGAAAAAAGCCAAGCGCAAGTGCGCGAGAGCGGTATTCGCCAGGAGTATGAAAACAAGTTGAAACTTGCCGACGACCAGGTGGCCTACTACAAGGACATGAAGGCGCGTCTGTCGACCAAAATGATTGGTGAGTCGCTTGAAATTCACTGCTCTACACAGTTCAACCAAATGTTGCGGCCAATGATGCCTCAGGCCTACTTTGAGAAGGACAACGATGCCAGCAGTGGCACCAAAGGTGATTTCATTTTCCGCGATTTCGCCGATGGCCTGGAATATGTATCAATCATGTTTGAAATGAAGAACGAGGCCGACGAAACCGCCACCAAGCATAAAAACGAAGACTTTTTCAAGAAACTCGACGACGACCGTAGGAAGAAGGGTTGCGAATTTGCAGTGCTGGTGAGCCTGCTTGAACCCGAAAGCGAACTTTACAATGGCGGCATCGTGGATGTGTCGTATCGCTTCGAAAAGATGTATGTGATTCGCCCACAGTTCTTCATTCCGCTCATCACCATGCTTGTGCAGACTTCAAAGAAGAGTCTGGAATATAAGCGCGAATTGGAGTTGGCGCGTCGCCAATCGGTGGATGTGACCAAATTCGAAGACCAACTTCTCGACTTCCAAGACAAGTTCGGCCGTAATTACCGCCTTGCAAGCGAAAAATTCCAGAAAGCGATTGAAGAAATCGACAAGTCGATTTCGCACTTGCAGAAAATTAAGGATGCGCTTATTGGCAGCGAAAACAACCTTCGCCTGGCCAACGAAAAAGCCGAGTCGCTTACCATCAAGAAGCTCACCCGTGGCAACCCCACGATGAAGGCGAAATTTGATGCGGCGCGCCAAGAAAAAGCCTCGCCAGAGGAATAACCCCACGCCCATGCATGCTTGAACGGATATAATCAAAAAGTCTTGCTGTCTAACCACCTCGAAGAAAAATCGCTGACGCGAACAAAAAACGCTCTTTCGAGCGAGCAAAATAGGCGCGAGAAATAGGAATGACAACTTTTTTGTAAAGCAGCTTCAAATACCGCAAAATAAATCAGCGGGTGGCATCATCATTGTGCCACCCGCTGTTTGTTTATGAATGCACCAGAGGTGTGGGGATTCGGGTTAGTCTACCACGTCTTCTTCCACGGTTTTTCCATTTGGATAGCCGCCGCCACGACGATGGCCTTTACCCGGTTTTCCTCTATGCCCTTTCTTGTGCATGCCCTTTTACTGCATTTCGTTCTCGAGTTGGAAAAGTTTCGCCACTTGTTCCTGGCTGAGGACCGATGCGAACTGAGGCGTGAATTTGTCGCGAACTTGTTGGGCTGCCTGCTGCATTGCTGCGCGGCGCGCTTCTTTATCTTGTCCGGCGTCTTTGTTTTTGCGTAATTCGCCCATTGCAGTGAATAACTCTTTGCCGTATTCCTTATAGATGGGCTCGAACTGTGCCTCCTGGTCGGCTGTCAGATTCAGCTCTTTTGCCATCTTCTTCATCATGCCGCCAAACGCCTTCTTACCGCCTTCTTCTTTGTTCTGTGCACCGGCTGCCATCACCATACCGATCATGAGCAGCGAAAATAATAATTTTTTCATCTTTTCTTGTTTTTATTGTTAATGTCGTAAATTGTTGGGGGTGAATGGTGCGGGAGCCTTTGCTCCTTTGGCTGCGACTCCCGCCATTCAGTGCTATGTGTAATGATGTGCCATAGGCAATTCCGTTTTGGTTAGAACACCTTCACTACGATGTAGTGAGCGATGCCGTTGCGGATGATGATATCGTAGAGAACATTGTTCACTCTCCAGTGGCGACGTCCGTTGTGCATCACGTAGCGTCCTCCAGTTGGGCGATAGTTCACGATGTGACCTACGCGAGGATTCATGTTACCTGGGTGGTTGTTGTGGCCAAATGCGTTTCCGTTGTGGTTGCCGCGATCAACCATTGCAAATCCACCACCGCGATTGTTGTTGTTACCCATGTTATGGTTTCTGTTGTTGGCTGCACTCATTGGAGCTGCGAGAGCCATGGCCAAGAAGGCGCTAAAAATCATTCGTCTCATAGTTCTTTTGTGTTGTGCATCCTCCTCAGGGATGATGCGGGTTAAACTTGCAATTAATTCTTTTGTTTTCGGCTTTCGTTGTTGTTGAAAGCTTTCGGTAATAAGACGCCCAAACACCCCCAAGGTTAAATCCGCTTTTGCCGAGAATGGACGAATCACCCCATTTTGCCGATAATCCCCCAAATTCTATCGCCCGATTCATCCCCAAAAATAGTTGAAAGTAGCTGTTTGGCCTTACTTTTGTTAGGAATTTAGTCTACGTATGTAAAAAACAAGGAACATTCACTTAATTCGTTTGATTTTATGATTTGGCGATATGCTGAAAATGAATTAAATTTGACCTATACGCCAAAAAAACAAAGCAGTAATTGCATCCCTGCACCTACTGCCCCGTCACAATTGGTTTTCAATTGTGCATAAAATCACTACTAAGAATATTTTATTTTTATGTTGTTTTTGTTTTATTATTTCAGATTCGTGTTTCAATATGCCCCGTGTTGGCAATTGAATTTTTACGGGTGCAAATATACTCTAAATTTATAAATATAGCAAAAAAAGACACGTTTTTATATTAAAATGATACATTTTTTGTATTTTATCCCATTTTTAACTCACAGTTTGCGACAATCGTAAAATCTTTCAGTTGGAATATTAATAATTATTACATAATTATACCTTTGTGGAGCAAGAAAAGTGGTGCTCTCTTTGTGGGTTTTGGGCGCTTGTGTGTAGCGGTGTGTCATTTTTGTGGCATTTGTGGAATCTGATGGGCTAAAAAATGGTAAACCCAAAATAAATGAGTAAATTTGTAGCCAGTTAATTCAACAACATCATATAACTATGGCAACAATTCAAATTCCTATTAATAGCGTTGAGGCGCTCCCCGAAGCCGCGCGTAAGTTTATGGCGGAGATGGGCGACTACACCGTGTATGCGTTCTACGGACAGATGGGCGCAGGTAAGACCACCTTTATCAACGCACTTTGCCGCGAGCTTGGTGTGGAAACCGACAACACCAATTCGCCTTCGTTTGCTATCATTAATGAATACCGCAGCGACAGCACCGCTGAACTCATTTATCACTTCGATTGCTATCGCCTTGAAAACGAGGCTGAGGCTGAAGACATCGGTGTGGAAGACTACTTCGACTGTGGCGCGCTCTGCTTCATTGAATGGCCCGAACGCATCGACGGATTGCTCCCCGACGACACTGTGACCGTGGAAGTGGTGGTGAACGACGACGATACCCGTACGCTTAAAGTTACTTTCCCAGAAGATTGATAGCACCATGCCACGCTATATAAAACTTTCAGAAACAAAGTCGACCAACACCTACTTGGCGCGCATGGCATCTATCCTGCCAGGGGCAACGGTGATTTACACCTATCGCCAAACGGCAGGCCGTGGTCAGAAGGGCAACAGTTGGGAAAGCGAGGACGACAAGAACCTGTCGTTTTCCTATTTGCTGAAGTCGCCCGCCATCGAGCCTTGCCGTCAGTTTTTCATCAGCGAGGCGGTATCGCTTGCCGTGGTTGATATGCTCAGTCAGTATGTGCCAGAGGGCATCAGTATCAAGTGGCCCAACGACATCTACTATCGCGACCAGAAGATTTGTGGCATTCTCATCGAGCACACGCTCAGTGGCAGCAGCATTGGCCATTCAATCATAGGTGTGGGCATCAACATCAATCAAGAGCGCTTCGTGAGCGATGCGCCAAACCCTGTTTCGCTGAAGAATATCACCGGCGACGACTACGATTTAGAGCGCCTGCTGCGCGAGGTGAATGAGCGCATTGAGCGATTGACCGATTTTTCGGAGTCGGATGAAGATGTGCTCAAGGCACTCCACGAGCGTTATCTCTCACGCCTCTACCGCGCCGACGGCGAGCCCCACGAGTGGCAATTGCCCACTGGCGAATATTTCATGGGTGTGATAGTGGATGTGCACCCCGATGGCTTGCTCAGCATTCGTCATAGCGATACCGGCGAGATTGGGCAGTATTATTTTAAAGAAGTGAAACACGTAATCAATAAACACGTATTATGAACATAGCAGTGTATTGCGCATCGCGCGAAGATTTGGGCGAAATATACGAGGCTCCAGCAAAAGCCTTGGGCAAATGGATGGGCGAGAACGGCCACACATTGGTGTATGGCGGAGTGAAAGCCGGACTTATGCACACCGTGGCACAGGCTGCTCACGATGCCGGAGCACATATTGTGGGTGTGGTGCCTATGCGATTTTTGGCTCGCACCGACGCTGTGGTCGATGAGGTGATTGAATGCACCGATTTGGGCGACCGCAAGGTGATTATGATGGACCGCGCTGATGCTTTCGTGGTGCTTCCGGGCGGCTTGGGCACACTTGATGAATGGCTCAGCACACTTTCGCAAATCATTGTGAATGTCGATGACCATCGCCCCATTTTTGTGGTCAACACCGAAGGGATGTACACCCATCAGCTGGAGCAATTGCGCGACACTGCACATTCGCCATTTGCGCGAGGCAAGCACATCGACTGCTCCATTGAAGTGGCCGACGGCGAAGCGCTCATCGCAGCGCTCGAGCAAATTAAATAGAGAGGTGCCGTGGTGGAGTAAAAATCACCCTCGCCTCCAACATCTAACTTCTAACATCAAAACATCTGAATGAAAGTATATACTCTCACTGGCGACAAAGGCACCACCGCACTGGTGGGCGGACAGCGCGTGGACAAAGACTGCGTGCGTGTGGAGGCATACGGCACAGTCGACGAACTAAATGCACAGATTAGCGTGCTCGCCTGCCATCTGAAAAACGTGGTAGGCGACGACATCCAAAAGTTGGTGTATGTGATTCAGAACAAATTGTTCAATCTTGGAGCCTACCTTGCCACCGAGAGCAATGACGATGCGCCCGTGTATGGCCTCACTGATGCCGACATAAAGGCGCTTGAAGACAAAATCGACGAAATGGAGGCCCCGTTCCGAGGCTTCATTCTACCGGGTGGAAGCCCCGTGAGTGCTCAATGCGATGTGTGCCGCACGGTGGCACGTCGCGCCGAGCGTCGCGTAGTCACATTGGCGAAAGAAGCGCCAGTATCGCCACTCGCGTTGAAATACCTCAACCGCCTCAGCGACTTCTTTTTCACCCTCGGCCGTCACTGCAACCTCAGCCAAGGCATCGAAGAAGTATACTGGGATAAGAATCTGTAAAAACAACAAACTAAAATAAGAAAATGGCTAAAGGGGACGGTTCTTCTATGTTGAAAACCAAATAAATTTGGCAATTTAATATTTATTT
>JAKSMA010000145.1 GCA_024400895.1 Muribaculaceae bacterium
TTTATCGCCTTGCGGAGGGTGGTGGCCTTCCGCAAGGAAGGTGGTGGGATGAGTGGATGATTTTGTCTGGGAGCTTGCTCACAAGGAAAATCATGTGCTCATACCGCCAGGTGCTTCAGCACCCACCCTCCCCAAGGGGTTTTCTTGGTTTTTGTTTTTCAACCTTTGCCTTAATTTGACTGTCTGCCAGGATTTGCTCCTAATGAACTTTTTGGGATAATAATAAAAGCAGTAGGCTTGCCAAGTGGTGGGCCTACTGCTCTTTTTATCTGATAACCGTGCTTTTTTGCGGGTCGGGGTTATTCGCTTAAGGTGAAGGTCATTTGCTTGCCGTCGCGGTAACGGGTGAAGGTGCCGCTATATGTACGGCCGTTCCAATGACCATCGAAGTCGCCTGTGAAATCTTCTTTGCCGGGCTCAGATTCGTTGAGCACCATATTGCCGCCATCGAAATTGCCGTTGATGTCCATCACATAGCCGCCTTTGGTGTAGCGGTAACTGCCATAGACTGAACCGTCGGAACCAATGTGAATATTCATTGTGATTGGATATTTGCTGATGCTGCCAGATAGCCTATGCTGCCCATATGGGCTGGCTGGAGCGGGCTCGGGTGCGGGCTCTTCTGGTGCTGGCGCAGCGGCCGACGCTTCCGATGCGGCAGGGGTGCCAGCCACATCTACCATCTCGGTATTTTGCCCGTAGGACGTGTCTGAAATCTTTGTGGTATTGTTGGAATAGATAATATACCCCACCGCCGCTAAAGCCACGACGACAGCCGCCACCAAAGCGATTATCAGCCCTACATTGCTCCTTTTCTGAGACTCTGGCTCTGGGGCATAATATGGCTCTTCGGGAACAAATGTTGGGGGCACTGGGTCGATAATTTGGGTGCGTTCAAACATTGCCGACAACGCCGGAACTTCGGCAGCCGGTGTCCATTCCGCCATGCCTTCTGTCCACACCAATGTGTCGGGAGTAATCAACCCTGCCAACTGTGCTGGGCTGCATGGGCCTTGACGCTGGCGATTATCATCTACAAAATAAAATAAAGTTTCGTCCATTGTATAAAATCCATATACTATTTTTACTGCACAAAAGTACAAAAAAAATTATCATATCGCCAATATTCCACTTAGTCTTTTTTTATTGATAAGATTCTTGGGAGGGGATGGCTGTCCGAAAACTTAAAATTATAGAATTGCAATTTATAGGTTGTAAGTAGAGGTTGTTATGTTCAGGCTGGAGGGCCTGTATTTGTGAGTAACCGGGTACGCAGTGCCCGGATAAAAGAAGGAAAAGTATTCTGGATGGAGGCCAGTACTTTGCAAATTGCTTCCAAACGTGCAAGTGTCGGGAAATTTTTGTGTTTATGGGTACTGGCTTCCAGCCAGAGGTGTGAGGGCTTTCGTTTTCCGTAGGCAAAATCTCCTTCGTCGATTTTCCCCACGGTTACTCTACTGCTGGCTTCCAGCCAGAACATGGTGTTTCGCATAACACGCCGTCTACGACGACTTGTGGGTTTGTCTATTTTAAAGTGGCAGTTCTGGAAGGCACGAAAAAAAGCACTTGGCTGATAATGAATAGCCAAGTGCTTGATGGGGGAGTGTGAAGTGGGCTCTGCTACTGAGAGCCAACGCTATACCGCTTTATTTTTTCTTCTTTGAAGATTTCTTTGAACTGCTCTTTGAAGAGCCTGATGAGCCTGTGCTTACATCACTTTTCTTTACATAGAAAGAGTTGAGGCCCACGCCGTGGTACGATACATTGCTTGAGTAGCGGCCACCAGAATATTCCTGCTTCACAGAGATGTCGCGTACCATGTAGCGATCGCCACCCTGGTCGTCGCAAACGATCCACACGAGGAGGTGACGCTCGATTGGAGTGCCGAGCACGGTGCGCTTCACTGTCCAACCATTGCTACGGATAATGGCCTTAACAGGCTTCCAGTCGGGATATTGATTCTTTGCATAAGCAAGACACTTTGCTGCGAGAGAAGCGTCGTTCATACCAGCCTTTGGCAGTGGTTGGGTGTTTGCTTCGATTTCGGCTTGCTTGCGTGCAGCGGCACGTTGTTCTGCCTCTTCTTTTTCCTTTTGGATTTTCGCCTTCAGTTCTGCCATTTCGGTCAATGGATATTTTTCAAGCACTTCAGCCGACACTTTGCTCTTCTGCTTGTCCATGTCTTTGTTGAAGTTCTTCCATTCCTTCGAGTTTTCGTCGATTTCGTCGGGGTGATATTCCACTGCCAAGTTACGCAAAGCCACACCATTTGCCCACAGATAGTCGGCAGCACCTTGGCATTTAGCTTTCTTGAGCAACTTCAAGTGAGCGTTCATCGATCTGTAAACGCCATCTTTTTCCGAACCTTGCGAACTGATATATGTGTTCAGTGATTTATAAAATTCACTGCAGTCTTTGTCCACCTTTTCATACCAAGATGGCACCTTGTATTTGTCTTTGTGGTTCAGGATGGCATCGGCAACAGAGAATTTGTAAGGGCCCTTGCGGGTTGACATACGTGCCTCATTTTCCCAGTCGATTTTCTCCAAATCCACTTTATCTTTCTTTGTGGCTTTAGCCATTGATTCCTTCAAATACCAAGCCACATAAGCATAGTGTTCGCAGAGCACATCGATAGAACTTTCAGGGGTCCAGTCGTCGTGCAGAGCAGCGTGCTTGTAGTTGTCATCCGAAAGGAAACCTTGACCAACGAGATTGAGAGCCTCTTTTTCAAGTTGCTTTTTGCCCTTCTGCACCTCTTTGTCGACTTTGTCTTCAACCTTGTCAACAGCCTTGTTCTTTTCATTTTTCACTTCTTGCTTCACCTTGTTTTTGGCTTGCTTGAGCAAATTGCCAAATTGGGCCTGCGCACCCATGCTCACTGTGAGCATTGCACCAAGCGCTACGATTGTTTTCAGTTTCATATTCAAAAAATTAAGTTTATCTTCTATTCAAAATTCCGTATTCTTGCTATGTACGAGATTGCAAATATATTAAATTGCTTGGGATTTCGCAATAGTTGAGCCCGAATAATTCAAAAAAGTGCATTAGAGCCAGATGGCTACATTTAGCGGAAGATGATTTCCTTGATTACTTCGCGTCCGAGGGCTTCGTTGATGCGGGTGATGAGCGACGAGCGCGATAGCATCAGCTGATTGCGCAGCGGTGCGCTGCTGATGGTGAAGGTGAGCACACCGTCTTTCACCGAGCGGGCTGTGGTGTAGCGGTTGATGCCGGGTCCCACGAGTTCGGGCCACATTGCCAAAGCGCGTTGCTCATCAAGGCGAACGTCGAGGCGTTCTTGTCGCAGCACTTGATTGATAATATCTCCTACCGATTGGGCATTTGTGCGTTTCATAGAGCGTCGGAGTTTTGATTTGAGCGATTAATAAGCGTGCACACACCGTTTTCCACATTGAACATGGCAAAATCGCCACTCACTCGGCGCACTATCTCGTCGAGGTGGGTGCGGTTGGTGTCGGTAATAAAAATCTGCCCGAAATGGTCGGCCGACACCACTTCGATGATGCTCTCCACGCGCTTTGCATCGAGTTTGTCGAAAATGTCGTCGAGTAGCAGAATCGGTGTGGAAGCCGTATGGGCCTTGAGAAATTCGAATTGGGCAAGGCGAAGCGCAATGGTATAGGTTTTACATTGACCCTGCGAGCCGGTTTTGCGCATAGAATGTTCGCCCAAAAGCAATTCGATATCATCGCGATGCACCCCGCGCGTGGTGTAGCCGATAATGAAATCGCGCTCACGAGTGGCTGCCAAATGCTCCTGCATAGTCGCCTCGTTGAGGTGGCTCTTATAGCTCAATCTCACCACTTCGCCATCGCCAGCAATGGCATTGTAATAGCGCATGAATATGGGCTCAAACGCCTCAATCCATCTCTTTCTCTCAGCGTGGATATAAGTGGCCAACGACGCCATCTGATGCTCCACGGTTTCGTAGAGAATGGGGTCGCGGAATTCTTTTTTAATCATAGCGTTGCGCTGCTCCACAGCCTTTGCATAGCCGATGATGGCATTCAGATATTCTTTATCGCCCTGCGAGATAATCATGTCCATGAGGCGACGGCGCTCGTCGCCAGCGCCACGAATCAAGTCCCAATCGCTGGGCGAAACCATCACGAGCGGCAGCAGGCCTATGTGTTGGCTCAGGCGCTTATACTCCTTTCCATTGCGGCGCGCCACCTTGCGCTTGCCGCGCTGCATACCCATCGACACATCCTCAGTGGCATCGTGCCGAGTGTATTGCCCCTGCAGCATCATAAAGTCGGCACTATGGGTAATCACGCTCGAATCGGTCTGGTTGGTCGAACTCTTGCAGAAGCTCAAGTAGTAGATGGCATCCAGAATGTTGGTTTTCCCCATACCGTTGTTGCCAATCAAGCAATTCACCTTTGGTGAAAACGACAGTGCCGCCTCCGCAATGTTCTTGTAATTGAGAATGGATATGCTATTGAGTTTCATTACCGCAAAATTAGTCAAAAAAGTTGGTTTGCACTCGCCATTTTTTAAGAATCAAAAATATTTAATGAGCCAAACTATAAATAATCTTCAAAAAAGCACTAAATTTGCACAAAGCCACTCATAATTCAAAGACTATGACAAAAAAAATACTTGCTTTCGTCGTTGCCACATTCTGCTTCACTGCTGTGCAAGCCCAGATTGTGGAAATTGCACCAGAAGAAAAGATTGATACCGACAGTTTGATTCGCGACTTTGATAGCCGTCCGTTTTTCGGGCTCTATAAAGACAACTACTTTGTGGGTGGTACCACCATCGGCAGTAAGCCCACCAGCCACAACAGTGATGTAAAATTTCAAGTCAGTATTGCGCAGCGCCTCACCAAGAGTGTACTTCCTTTCAACACCTACGCCTTCCTCTTTTATTCACAGAAGTGTATGTGGAATGTGTTTGAAAAGTCGCTCCCTATGCGCGACTTCAACTTCAATCCCGGGCTTGGCCTGTCGAAATTGCTGATCAACCGCAATCGCGTGGTGGGCAAGGTGACACTGATGATTGAACACGAGTCGAACGGGCGCGACAAGATGTATGACCGCAGTTGGAATAAAATCTCACTTGCTGGCAACATCTATGTTACCCCTAACATTATGATTCACGGCAAATACTGGGTTACCTATATCGACAGTAAACAAAACCAAGATATTTTGAATTACTGCGGTATCTACCAAACAGGTATCCAGTTTTTGAGCAATAATAACAGATGGGTGTTCTCTGGCACTTTCGTGAAGAGAAAAGGATGGAACCTTAACGGTAACACTATCATCGACATCGGTTGGCGCCTTCGAAAAAACGACAACCAATTCTTGATGCTGCACTACTACAACGGCTACGGTGAAAACCTGCTCGACTACAACAAGTTCCACTCACGCCTACGCATTGGCCTACTTATTAAGCCAAAGTTTTTCAGCGATTTCTAATCACATTTCCGAACGATGGACCACCTTGTGAGATTTGCAGTGGGCACCTACACGGTGCTGGGCGGCGAGGGAATTGTCACCTATTCGCTACAGCCACGCACGCTGGAAGTGAAGCGCCTCGGCTCTCTAAAGGTCGACAACCCGAGTTTTCTCACCATATCGCCCAATAATCGCCACATCTACGCTGTGGGCGAAAGCGGCAGCCAGTCGGAAGTGCACCACATCTGTGTTGAAGAAGATGCCACACTCACAGCTGCGGAAAGTGTGCCTTCGGCCGACGACCCTTGCCACATTCTCCATCTCAGCGCTCGCACTATTGCCATTGCCAACTATAGTGGCGGCTCGGTCCAACTCTTCGACATTGCCCCCGACGGCACCTTGAGTGCTTCGGCACAAGTGGTTGAATTTAGCGAAAGCGGTCCGTCGCCACGCCAGCAAAGCAGCCACATCCATTTCTGTGCCATCACCCCCGATGGCGAGTACCTGCTTGCCGACGACCTCGGTGGCGACTGCATCCACCATTTGAAAATAGTGAAGCGCGACGACGGCACAGCACGCCTGCTGCGATTCGGAAAAACCGCTGTCCATCCCGAGGCGGGTCCGCGTCACATCAACTTCAGCCCTGACGGAAATTTCGCTTATCTCATCACCGAGTTGAGCGATGAAGTGATGGTATTTCACTATCAGTGCGGAATGCTTTCGCTCATCCAAACCACCACAGCCGCTCCTGAGCCTGCCCACGCATCTGGCCACATCATGGTGCACCCCAATGGCAAGTGGCTCTACGCCAGCGTGCGTCGCACTGGCGATGGCATAGCCGTTTACCACATCGCCGACGATGGGCGACTCACACAAGTGGCCTACACTCGCACAGGTCTGCACCCTCGCCACTTCAACATCACCCCCGATGGCCAACTGCTGCTCTGCGCCCTTCGCGACAGCGACACCATCGACATCTACCATCTCAATCCCACCGACGGCACA
>JAKSMA010000146.1 GCA_024400895.1 Muribaculaceae bacterium
CCAGGACCCACAGCTTAGAAGGCTGTTGCTCTATCCAGCTGAGCTACCGAACCAGATTCTTCTTGCACATAGGCGCAAGAACGATATTCTGCAAGCCGACGGACGCATCCGTTACTTTTGCGAGTGCAAAGGTAATAACTTTTTTATTCCAAACCAAAATTTTTCTCCATTTCAAGGGTTTTTCGTTTGGAAAAAGTGCATCACAGGCAGTTACGCTTCAGTTTAGCGCTGGAAGTAGCTCTTGGGGAGCTGGCGCATATTGTAGCGCGATGCCATGGTTTCGCCATAGGCTCCTGCTGAACGGATAGCGAAAAGGTCGCCGCGTTTCGATACTGGCAACTTTTCATCACGGGCAAACACATCGCTTGATTCGCAAATCGGTCCTACCACATCGTAGACATCGCTTGCCGTATCGCTCGATGAGATGTTTTGTATCACATGATATGCCTCGTAGAGGGCTGGGCGAATGAGGTCGGTCATGCCGGCATCAAGGATAACAAACTTTTTGTTGCGATTTTCCTTCACAAACACCACACGAGCAATCAGTGAGCCACACTGTGCCACGATTGAGCGACCAAGCTCGAAGTGCAGTTCCTGTCCTTTGCGAAGTTTCAAACGACGCTTAAATGTGTCGAAGAAGTGCTCGAAGTCTGGAACACAATTCACGTCAGGCTTCAGGTAGTCGATGCCGAGGCCACCACCCACATTAATCATTTCGAAATGGATGTCGTGACGGTCGAAGTAATCGAGCAGTCCATTCACACTCTCGCAGAGCATGCCAAATGGCTTCATATCGGTAATTTGCGACCCAACATGGAAGTGAAGGCCACGCAAGTGGATATTTGGCAATGAGAGCGCCACATTCACAGCGGTAGAAAGCATCTCGATATTGATACCGAACTTGTCTTCTGCCGTGCCAGTGGTGATATAGCGATGAGTGTGAGCATCAATGTCTGGATTCACGCGAATAGAGATATTTGCAATCTTGCCTTTCTTGCCTGCCAACTCGTTGATGACTTCGAGTTCTGGCACCGATTCCACATTGAAACTAAATATGTCGTTGTCGAGGCCGAGATTAATTTCCGGGTCGGTTTTGCCTACACCAGAATATACCATAGTGCCCGGATTGAAACCGGCTTCAAGCGCAGCCTGAATTTCTCCACCGCTCACAAGGTCGACGCCAAAACCTTTTTTAGCGATTTCTTCCAAAATGGTTTTATTGCCATTTGCTTTCACAGCATAGTGCACTTTATAGGGGTAACCCTTTATTTGCTTGTTGATTTCGTCGAGGGTCTTGCCCAGCAACTTCAAATCGTAGAAATAGAAAGGAGTTGGAGTTTCTTGAAATTTTTGCAATGGAAATCTAAACATATTATATCGTTTTTGCTCACAGCATTTGGCTATGAGTGGTTATTATCATTGATGCTTGTTGTATTGTTCTTTAGTCTTGCCGTGACGGCTTTCGAGGTCGGCCACCACATCTTCAATTCGCAGTCCTTTCGATGAAAGGAGCACGATAAGGTGATAGAGCATGTCGCTTGCCTCATAAATCATACGGCCAGGGGTGCCGTTGGCTGCTTCAAGTGCAGTTTCGAGAGCTTCTTCGCCCACTTTTTGCGCCATGCGGTTCACACCAGCCTTAAAGAGCGAAGTGGTGTAACTCCCCTCGGGCATTTCTTCGCGACGACGGTCGATAAAATCTTGCAGATGGCTCAAGAAACTGATGCCATAACTGTTGTCGTCGTTGAAGCAAGTGGCTGTGCCTGTATGACAAACGGGGCCATTTGGCACTGCGTGAACAAGCACAGTGTCGTTGTCGCAGTCTACCTCCAGTTTTACCAAATCAAGGAAATGACCACTCTCCTCGCCTTTGGTCCAAAGTTTATTGCGTGTGCGACTCCAAAAAGTCACTTTCTTTGTTTCGAGCGTCTTGTCGAGGGCTTCCTGATTCATAAAGCCCACCATCAGCACATTCTTGGTGTGTGCGTCTTGCACCACTGCGGGAATAAGCCCGCCCAATTTGTTGAAATCGATATCCATCAATTCTATATTGTTCTTACATTAATATTTTCTTTCTGCAAATACTGCTTCAGTTCGCGAATTCCAATCTCACCGAAGTGGAACACACTTGCTGCCAACGCCGCATCGCATTGCCCCAATTCAAACGCATCCTTAAAATGCGCCATCGAGCCACAGCCGCCAGATGCAATCACAGGAATGCTCAATGCATTATGTAATTGGAGCAACGCCTCATTGGCAAATCCCTGCTTCACGCCATCGTGGTTCATGCTGGTGAACAGAATCTCGCCAGCCCCACGCTCCTGGGCTTCGTGTGCCCATTCCACGAGTCGGCGTTCGGTGGGCTCATGACCGCCTTTCACATAGCAAATCCACTCGCCATTGTCCTCCAGGCGGGCGTCAATAGCCACCACACACACTTGATTGCCATACGCCGATGAAATTTCAGAAATCAATTCAGGACGACGCAATGCCGAAGAGTTGATTGAAATCTTGTCGGCACCGGCACCAAGCAAGCGAGCCACATCATCGACCGAGCCAATGCCACCACCCACCGTGAACGGAATGCTCACGCGGGCAGCCACACGGCGCACAAGGTCGATGAAGGTTTCACGCCCTTCATACGAGGCGGTGATGTCGAGATACACCAGTTCATCAGCGCCTTCGTCGCTATAGCGCTTCCCGAGTTCCACAGGATCGCCTGCATCGCGGAAATTCACGAAGTTGACACCTTTTACCGTTGTGCCGTCTTTCACATCCAGACAAGGAATTATGCGCTTAGCTAACATTATTTCTGTAGATTAAATTTTTCAAGTTGCTGCATTGTGATGCGGCCTTCGTAAATCGCCTTGCCCACAATCACCGCAGGAACCCCTAACTTATCTAAATTCTCAATATCTCCCATGCCACTCACGCCACCACTGGCAATGAGTCGTAATCCCGGCAATTCAGCCAGTATCTCTTTATATAATGAGAGCGACGGACCTTGCAGCATGCCATCACAATCGATGTCGGTGCTAATCACCTGTGTCACTCCCTTTTCCATATATTGGCGAATGAACGGCACAATCTGTTCATCGCTATCGTCGAGCCAACCATTGGTGGAAATCTTTCCGCCACGGGCATCTGCTCCCAGAATGATGGCATCGCTACCATATTTCTTCAGCCAGCCTTCAAACATATTGTGGTCGGTCACAGCTATGCTTCCACCAGTCACCTTCTCTGCCCCACTCTCGAAAGCGATACGCAAGTCGTCGTCGCTCTTCAGTCCGCCGCCAAAATCAATGTGGAGATTGGTGTGACCTGCAATGGTTTCAAGCGTGCGATAGTTCACAATGTGCTTGCTTTTAGCTCCATCGAGGTCAACAAGGTGCAACAAGGTGCAACCCGCATCTTCAAAAGCACGAGCCACATCGAGCGGACTCTCGTTGTAAACCTTTTGTGTGCCGTAGTCGCCTTTCGACAATCGCACACACTTGCCGCCAATGATATCTATTGCAGGAACTATGTCTATCATAAGGCCATAAATTGCTTTAAGATGGTTTCGCCCACATCACCACTCTTTTCGGGATGGAACTGTGTGGCATAAAAATTATCCCGATGTAATGCCGCACTGAACGGCACAACATAGTCGGTTGTGGCTATCGTGTGGCGGCAAATGGGAGCATAGTAACTATGAACATAGTAGACATACGATTCTCGTAGTGATTCTGGAATCAACAGGTTGGGAGTAGTCACCTCCAACGTATTCCACCCCATATGCGGAATTTTGAGTTCTGCACAGAGCGAATTGTCGAAGCGCTTGATATCTGTGTCAAAAATGCCCATACATTGTGCCCCGCCCTCTTCGCTCGAACGGCAGAGCAACTGCAACCCGATGCAGATGCCAAGCACTGGCTGAGTGAGATTTTTGATTACCTCGTCCAATCCCCGTTCACGCAAATAGTCCATAGCCGTGGAGGCCTCTCCCACTCCGGGGAAAATCACTTTATCGGCACGGCGCAGCGCCTCAAAATCGTCGGTAATCACAGCATCTACGCCTATGCGCTGAAGCGCACACTGCACAGAAAACACATTACCAGCGTTATATTTTACTATCGCAACACTCATCTTTAATACCCTTGTAATACAAATAATCGGCGAGCAGCAGTCCCCTTCTGCCCAACTCCAGCTACAAATCTTTTAGAAGCAAATCGACAGCTTCTTAGTCTTCTTGCTCTTGCACGGACGCATTCCAGCCCTGTGCACGAATTGCAATCTCGCTATCATCACGAGTGCTCATAAATGCACCGAGTTCTGGTTTGGTGATACGACCAATCAACTTGGCAGTTTTCATTTTCTGCACCTTTTCGTGGTCGGTCAGAGGCACGGTGAAGAGCAATTCATAGTCTTCACCGCCATTCATGGCAGCAGTCACGAGGTTCATATTCAGTTCCTCTGCCATCACTGCTGTTTGATAGTCAATAGGAATGCGGTCTTCATAGATGCGGCATCCCACATTGCTATCCTTGCAAATATGGAGCAGTTCACTTGAAAGGCCGTCGCTCACGTCCATCATTGCCGTAGGTTGAATGCCAAGCTCTTTCAGTTCGGCAATCACATCGCGGCGTGCTTCAGGTTTGAGTTGGCGCTCAAGAATGTATTCTCGACCAGAAAAATCGGGTTGAAAATCCTTCTGACCAGCCCCAGCCTCTCGCTCACGCTCCAGCAACTGAAGGCCCATATACGCAGCGCCAAGGTCACCACTCACACAAATGAGGTCGGTGTCTTTTGCGCCATTGCGATACACAATTTTACCTTCTTCAGCCTCGCCAATGCAAGTGATTGAGATAATCAACCCTGTTACCGAAGCCGATGTGTCGCCCCCTACGAGGTCGACGCCATATTCTTCGCATGCCAAACGAATGCCGGCATACAATTCGGCAATGTGCTCCACAGTGAAGCGCTTTGAAACGCCCAGCGACACGGTGATTTGCTTTGGCTGTCCGTTCATGGCATACACATCGCTGAAATTCACCACAGCCGACTTATAGCCCAGGTGGCGAAGTGGCGTGTAGGTCAAATCGAAGTGGATGCCTTCGAGCAGCACATCGGTAGTGACGAGCGTACGAAGATTTGCGTCGGCACTGTAATTCAGCACTGCACAATCGTCGCCCACACCAAGTTGAGTACTATTATTTTTTATTTGAAAATCCTTGGTGAGCTGTTCAATAAGCCCAAACTCACCAAGGGTTGAAATTTCAGTTTCGTTCATCGATAAATAAATTAAGAAATTAGAAATTAGATGTTGGAATACAATCTCTAAATCATAAATTGTTCCGGTTTAGGGTATTCTTGATTTTTGATTTGTAACTGTTCATCATTTTCCTTATTTGAAAAATCTCGTCAACAGCAGGAGCAGCCAAATCGTCAGTAATATAACCTAATTCTACAGCAATGATTATTTCACATTCCAATTCACTTGCTGACCCTTCTGCTATATGTATGAAATGGGCGAAATCTTTAAGACTGTCGCGTCCACACCCTTCTGCAATGTTAATTGGAATAGAGGTTGACGCTCTCCTCATTTGAGATTGAAGACCGAATTTTTCTTCATTAGGAAAATTTCTGGATATCTCATATATCATTTTTGTGAGGAGGATCCCTCTTTTCCAAATATCTAATGTCTTAAAATCTCTCATCAAGCCAGAATTCTAAAATCAAATTTCTAACTTCTAACTTCTAACTTCTAATTTCTAACTTCTAATTTCTAATTTCTAATTACAGTTCTTGGAACTGGTTGATAATTTCTTCCATCACATACGACATGATAGGTTCAGCCTTTGCAGCGGCCTCTTGTACTTCTTCGTGGCTTACCTTTACCACTTCGATGCCTTCGCCACCGAGGTCGGTAATAACCGACATACCAAACACTTCCATGCCCATGTGGCGTGCCACAATCACTTCTGGAACGGTGCTCATGCCCACTGCATCACCACCAATACGAGAGAAGTAGCGATATTCTGCAGGAGTTTCAAAAGTAGGGCCTTGAGTGCCAACATACACACCTTCCACAAGGCGAATATCCTTTTCTGCAGCAATTTCCTTAGCCTTTGCAATCAAGCGGTGGCTATATGGCTCGTCCATACTTGGGAAACGAGGGCCAAGTTCATTGTAGTTCTTGCCACGCAATGGGTGTTCTGGGAAGAGATTGATGTGGTCGGTGATAATCATCAAATCGCCGATGCGGAATTGAGGATTCATACCACCAGCAGCATTCGAAACGAAGAGCGTCTTCACGCCAAGTTTGTTCATCACGCGC
>JAKSMA010000147.1 GCA_024400895.1 Muribaculaceae bacterium
TGTAAGAGATGCGGAAGTCGTTTTCACCGGTCACTACGAGGATACGGGTATCCCAGTTTTGGACGAAGTTCTTAGGGTCGGCATCGCGATAGCTCTTCATAGCCACATCGTTGTCCTTGTCCCAAGGAGCACCGCCTAGATCCCAGTTCACAAACCACATTTCTTCGGTTTCGCAGTATTGTGCACGAAGGTCGAAGATACCTGCGTGTGAAAGGAAGCAAGCGAAACGCTTCTGGTGGTTACCAGCCAACCAGTAAACTGAATAGCCGCCAAAACTTGCACCCACAGCACCCATGTGGTCGCCGTCGATGTATGGCTTTTCTTTCATGAAGTCGGCTGCACTGAGGTAGTCCTTCATGCATTGGCCAGCGTAGTCGCCCGAAATTTGGGCATTCCATTCTGTGCCGAAGCCTGGCAGACCGCGGCGGTTAGGAGCGATTACCACATAGCCGTTTTCAGCCATGATGCGAAGATTCCAGCGGTAGCTCCAGAATTGACTTACAGGAGATTGTGGGCCGCCTTCGCAGAAGAGCAGAGATGGGTATTTCTTGTTAGGGTCGAAGTTTGGTGGGAGAAGCACCCAAGTGGTCATCATCTTACCGTCGGTGGTAGGAATCATCACCTTTTCGCACTTCACGTCGCCAAGGGTGTTCATGATTGGAGCGGTAACGTTAGAGAGCTTCACTGGCTCTTTGCCAGCCTTGAAGCTGTACACTTCGTTTGGCTCGAGGAATGAGTGGCGGCAAGTGACAAGTAGGTCTTTGCCAGCGAACTGAAGGCCGTCGTAGTCATATTGGCCACCAGCCACTTGTTCCACCTTGCGGCTTTTCACTTCCATGCGGAAGATTGGCATTGTGCCTTGGTAAGCGCAGATGAAATAGATGTATTTTTCGTCGGGCGACCAAGTGATAAAGTCCACACTGTAGTCCCAGTCGGCAGTCAGGTCCACCTTCTTGCCACCATCGAGCAGGAAGATACGGTTCTTGTCGGCTTCGTAGCCATCATGCTCCATTGAGAGCCAAGCAATTTTACCGCCCTTCGACACGATAGGGTTGTTGTCGTAGCCCATCATGCCTTCGGTAAGATTCTTGGTGTTGCCAGTGGCGATGTCGTATTGATAGAGGTCGCTATTGGTGCTCACAGCGTAGTCCTTGCCGGTTTTCTTGCGGCACACATAGATGATGCTCTTGCTGTCGGGGAGCCAAGCCAGTTGCTCAACACCACCCCAAGGACGCATTGGCGACTCAAATTGGGTGCCTTCAAGCACATCCTTCACGCCTGTCACTTCTTCACCATTGAAATCGGCAACGAAAGGATGAGGGATTTCTGCGGTCCATTCGTTCCAGTGGCGATACATCAAGTCGTCGATGATGCGGCCGTCGGTCTTCTGAAGGTCGGGATAGCGGTCTTGAGTGGTCTGACCATATTTAACAGTCGATACGATAATCACTTTCTTTTCATCTGGACTGAGGGTAAAGCCTTCAATGTCCTTTTCCATTTTTGAAACGCACTTGCGGTCGGTGCCGTCGGCGTTCATCACCCACATTTGGTTCACACCGTCGGCGTTAGGGTAGGCGAAAGCAATCTTCTTACCGCCATCCATCCACACAGCGTTGGTTTCGCTCTTTTCGGTGTTGGTGATTTGCACAGCATTCTTGCCGTCGATATCCATTACCCACAACTCGCGGTTGCTCTTGTTTTGCTCGATGTTAGGAGTGCTAACACCGTAAAGCACTTTCTTGCCGTCGGGCGACACCTGAGCATCGCTCACGCGACCGAGCGAGTTGAGCAATTCAGGGGTGAACTTTGCGGCAGAAGCACCTGTAGCCGTTACAGCCATCAAAGAAGCCATAATCAGAGGTTTTACAAAATTCATAAATCTTTGTTTTATTGTTATTATATTGAATTTCAAATTGAAATAATATGCAAAGTTAGCAAAAAATTGCCACATAATCAACCGTCATCCCCACTGTTGACTATCGACAGGGCATGTATGATTTTAAACGTGAGGAATGTTTTCCCAATATGGTCGCAGTATTTCTTGTATGTAAGTCGCAACCTCAGTAAAAGAAAGGTTGGTAGTCTTTGTTATTTTCTTGATATAGGCCTGCCACTTGATTTGCATTTGCTGATTCTCTGGAAACTCTTGGCGGAAGAACATCGTGTTGGCATCGAATGATGTGTGCCGATTCATAAATGTGCGTATGACAGCTTCTTGCAGTATATTTGCATCATATTGCTCATTGTTTAGAATCGTGAAAAGGTCGTAATAATCCTTCATTCTGCTGCTTTGGTCAGCCAAATCAACAACAGCATGTAGCTTTTCAGCAATTACTGTCTCAAGTGAATAGGCAAGGATGCTGACATTGGGCAAATGTTCAAGTAGAATAGGGTAGTCGAGATTCACGGGGCTTGGAGTAATCACATCACCAAAACCTATATCCATAGTCATCACTTGTGCGATGGTGTCCATGCTCACTGGTATGCTAAGTCTGACACCATGATAATCCCTTAGTTCAGTGATATTCCGGGCTGTAATGTTTGTTGCATCAAAGTTTACCCCGTCCTCTATACATACAATTGAACAAATCTCTTTAAATGCTTCAGCAATCGATGAACTGTCATTGTTGATGTTGTTGCCAAGAAAATCGATATCTAATGTAGGACGCGCCACAAAGCGCTCGTAGGCATACATCAAAGCGCCTCCTTTTAAGTAGAAGTTTTCACGGAAGCGGGTTTGGGAAATGCGATATAGCAGACGCTCGTGAAAATAGCGAGTTAGTACGGTTTGGTAGAAGACGTTCTCTTCTTTTGCTATATTAAATAGTTTGCTGCGGATTGATTTTCCGTAGTTCTTGATATCGTCTTTGCTCATAGTTTTATTAAGAGAAATTTTTCAAGGATATTTGCGACGCGCAGTAGTCGGGCATAATCCATAAGTTTGCTTATGTTTCGGTCACGGCGCCCAAGATAGTTGTTGATTATCTCTGCACAAATGTCCATACCAGTCTTGTTGCGGAATTTCACGGCGTCACATACGCAACGTTCTACATCATAAATACGGAAAGTGTATCCATCTATTGTGATTGTTGTCGCTCCAATATTCAGGATATTTTCAGTGATTCTGTGCAACTCAATTTTTGGAAAAGATGGAGGGACAACTTTCCTGTCTCTTTTGATGGCAACATGATATGCTTGAGGAATGGAGGTGGTTAGTCCATGGATGCTCCATGCCGACCAAAGGCAGATGATACCATTTGGAACAATCGTTTCAATATCGATCATGTTTCCGCTGAGTTGCTCATCTGTTGCGTAAACACCTCGGCGAACTTGTGTGAGTTCCCCATTACGGACACTTTTTAGCAACTTGTAGTAGGCTGTGCGTCCTTGCTCTTTAACTGCAGCAGATGAGATATAGGTGTTGTTTTCTTTCATTGTTGTTTAAAATATGGTACAAATATACCACAAATATTTTAGATTGTGGTTATTTTGTACAAAAAAAGCAACTGAGAGGGTGGAGCCTCCCAGTTGCTGAAGATGTGTTGTTGGAGATATTATTGGGTGAGGATGAGGATGATGAGGGCGGTGACATCGCTCACATTCACTGCACCGTCGGCGTTCAAGTCGCAGATGGTGTCTGCATGGTCGGCTGTGCCGAGAATTTTGTTGATGAGGGCTGTCACATCGCTCACATTCACTTCTCCGTCGGCATTGATGTCGCCTTTTGTGGAAGGGGAAATCGGTTCGCCAACATAGAGTTGGTATTTTGCGTAGCCTAAGCCCATGGTGTAAACGTAGAGGTAACAGTGGTTGTCATCGATAGGTTCAATGTTGTAGAAACTGCCCGTAGAGAGGTTGGCTGCGAGACCGCCATTGCCAAAGTCGTCCACATTCATTACATCGATTTGGTCGCTCGTCAAGTCCTTGATGGTGAAGCCGCCGTTGTAGTTGGCGCTTGATGGGTGAATAAACAGCGTATGGCCACCGAGACTGAACTGCATACAGCCCACGCTTGTGTTTCGAGCAGGTGCGTAGAGGCCGCTATTGCCAGTGATATATTCACCGCTGTCGGCTTTCTCGTAGCGATAAATGCCCGATGTACGCATCTGGTAGATAAAGTGCTCGGGGTCGTCGTCGAGTGGCACTATTAGCCCCGTGTTCATGCCAGTGGCGCTCAGTGTGCCGCTGGCGGTGGTATTCACAAAAGCTCTTTTTGCAATTTTCACGATGTTGGCACATGTCTGCCCTTTTGAATAAAAGTAGATATGTCCACCAGTCTCGCTCATCACATCACCGCTGGCACTGATGAAATACGTTTGGCCATTGTTGAGGAGAGAGAAATCGACAGGGATAGCTGTGGTGCTGCCTTTTGGATAAATGATCAACTTAGATGGGGTGGTGGTCATACTGTCGGCGCGCACGATAAGGTTGCCTGCAAAGTCGGTGCAAATGCCGGTGCCGTTGGTACCTGCAAATTTACTTTCCACTCTGCCTTGTGCCCCGAATGCCAGCATTGTGTGAGTTTTGCAGTCGTTGGTGTAGATAATCCCGTCTACCACAGCTGCTTGCATGGCAGTGTTGAAAGTGCCATTCTTAACATTTCGGTTTGGGAAATTCTCGGGCAAATTGCCTTTGTATTGCGAAAAACTGTAGATGGTGTCGGCTTTCAGCACCACAGGGTCGGGAATGTCGCCAATGTGACTCCAATCGATACTGTCAAGCTCGGGCATCTCGTTGGGGCGTAGATAGTTGCAAGTCATCATATACACGCCCATATTGCCGTATTTCTTGTAATTGGCTTCTGTGTCAACTGTCCACATAGCCACCTTCAGTCCGTAGCGGCGGAAAGTGTTCACAGTTTCGATATTGAAATCGCCAGCCTGTATGCTTGGATTGGCCTTTTGAACTCTGCACCAACCCTCATTGCTCGCCCAATTGGTGGAGCAGAGCCATTGGCATTGGAATTGCGGATAGTTTTTGTGAATATATTCCACCGATTTTTGCATACTTGTAAGGAACACCACCTTTTCGGAAAGGCCTTTTTCGGTGACAAGTGCAGCAAGGCGCGGGAAATTGCTCATATCGCTGTTGTTGAGTCCAGTGGCCCATTTCAACTCGATGACGGGAAAGGCATTTTTCTCGTTGCAGATGTCGAGGTATTCTGCAATTGTACAGATGTGGCCAGTGTAGGTCACGCCGCCACGGGTTTGCGTGTAGGTTTCGGCTTGCAACTCTGCAAAAGTGGCATTGGCGATGGTGAGATTGCCTCCAAGGCGGTTGGTGGTTTCATCGTGGCTGATGACAAAAACACCGTCCTTAGTAACGCGCACGTCGCATTCAAGACCGGCGTAGCCGTATTCGTCTACACCCTGGCGGAATGCTTCTGCCGTGTTTTCTACGCCGCGATAGCATCCGCGGTGACCTACAAAAATTGGCTTCCAAGCCCATGCTTGAATGCTGAGGCAAATTAATGCTGTTAGTAGTGTAAATCTTTTCATTGGTTAAAATAATTAAGCACCACAAATTTACAAAAAAAGCGAGAACCCACAAATTAATATGCAGGCTCTCGCTTCATATAAATTCTAATCAGCAGAAATCGATTATTTCAAAATTTGATATTTGCCAATTATAGGGAGTTCTTTAAATTCACCCTTGGCAGCATTGATAATGCCAATGATTGCGAGTACAGCAAAAACAAGCCATGCAAGGCTGAGAACAATAGCAAATAAGCCAAGAAGACCTAAAGAAATCTGTACTAATACAGAAGTTAATACTTGAACAAGGACAGAGTAAACAATTGCTGCAATCATGAGGATGAGACCTTGGTTAGCGTGGAAGCGAGCAAATTTTGATTCCTTTGCAGCAAAGATTGGAATTAATACCAAAATGCCGAAATAAGCAAGAATGGCCATCACTTTGTTTTGTTCTACATCTTGTTGAGGATTTACAGGGGCAGCCATCATTGGGGCACCGCATTGAGGGCATACATTGATGCCATCGGCTACTTGAGCGCCGCATTTTGAACAAATACTCATAAGTTTTTCAGTTAAATTGTTAATATTTAGTTTCTTGTTCTATATTGCAAATGTAAGAATAATTAACGTGTAATACAACATATTTTAGTGGAAATCGATGTAGAGGGTGCGTTTTTAGTAACGAAATTGGATTTAGAAGCATAATAAACGCCAATCGCCTGCTGATTAGCAAGCGATTGGAACATTGACAAGGTGTCAATTATTAGT
>JAKSMA010000148.1 GCA_024400895.1 Muribaculaceae bacterium
GTGCACATTATTTCTATTGTACAAAAATAGTTAAAACATTCCATTCCATAAGTGATTTTTGCCTCCTTTTTTATCCATTTTATATTTTTTAAGGGTTAAATACAGTTTTTTAGTTTTACCATTGGAGATGTACCATTTCAAGAACTAATTTATTCAGTGAAAATTAGAACAGTTTACACGATAAAATAGCCAAGTGAACCAGAAAGTCCCCAAACCGGTTAACCAACACAGTTTGGGGACTTTAGACATTCTTTCCAAAGAAATTTCAACGAATCAGGAATACGTTTCCCGAAAAAAATCACTTTTCGCTGGTCAAATAATCCAGAATCTGACCCATCAAAAGGTCGCGAATGTCGCGAGCTACAATCGTTTCTAATGGGAATCCGAGCACTGCTGTGCGATATCCATCGCGAGCACTCACAATCGCAGCGTTTCGATTATTCTCCGAATAGCGCATAAATGGCATGCCCTGTTTATCCGACGCAAATATCGAGTTGGGAGATTCCACACAATAAATATTGCTGTTCAAAGAATTGCAATACTTGAAATTGGTATCACCAGAAATCTGCTTCGCTGTTGTAGGCATAGTATATACTTCTCCAGTGCACGAAGCCTGACTTCCGCCCCAAGTATAGCCAAGCACATTTTTAGCAAAATTCACCTCTGCTTCATCTGGAGTCTTACGGTCGAAAACATCACTCGCTACATAAGTTCCAGTGAGAAGCACATGGGCGCCTTGCTTTGTAGCAGTCTCCACCGCCTTCATGAATGGAGATGAGAACAGTTTGTATTTACTTGGGTAAGCACCATAACCCACTTTCGTTTCTTTCTGCTTTCCGCCGATGATATCAATCACCTTGTAGCCCGTGAGCGCTGCAACACCACTTTCCACAGCTTTCACACTTGTAGAAACGAACGAATAACCTGCAGCCATCAGCGACTCGCCATGAACAGCGGGGAAATCGAAAGTGTTGCCTGCGATCACCGAACCTTCATAATCGCTATGCGAACTGCCAAAACCTCCGCGAGCATCACTCCAGCCCGCACTGCGGCGTTTTTCATACTGGCTACCAATGTAGTTGATGCCTTGGATATAGGGAACACCATGGTCGGTTTCATCGGTGAATGACGCAAAATCGCCTTCATCCACCCAGTCGGGAGCACTCACGCGTGTGAAAGCATTTACCACCATCACCGAGCCTTTAGCATTAGGTGCAACGCCCAACGAAAGCACTTCACTTGGGAAACTGCGTCCACCATCATTCATGGCTATAATCCTGTAGCTATGAATTTCATTGTCGCTCACTTTTGCCAAATATTCAGCGCGGTCCACCACAGCAATCTCCTTAAATGCTCCGCCATGCGCACCAATTCGCTCTGCCACCACATATTTTGTAGGCATAGCCGACGCTTCAAGGCTGTCAACTGTTGGTGCCCAAGTGAGCAAATAGCCATCCGATTTGGGAGTAATGGCGAAAGAATTGACTGGCAGCGGTTGCACCACCACTTCTCTATGGTCGCGTTTACCAATAAACTTCAGAATACCTTTGTAGATAGCACGGCTCGATGAGAAAATGAAATCAGGATCAAGACCAAGACGCATATCGGCAAAGTTTTGGTGTGAAAGATATTCAAGAAGCATGCCAGGAATTTGTGGCACACGAATTTCATAAAGATTCTGTTGCGTCAAACCACGATTGGTCCAATGCGGGTCGAACTTTGCGCGAGCATCGTCAACCAGTTGACGGCCTACCATATCTGCCAAATATCTTGAAATGATACGAGGTGTGCCGTCGGCATATTTTCCAAATCCATTCGAGCGATAGATGCTCAATGTACCGATAGTGGCGTCGTCGGGTGTTACACCAGCGTCGGTGTGGAAGGCAAATGAAAGGTCGAGTGGCACTCGCAAACCCAACTCTTGATTAGGAATGGCTTGTGAGCCACCAGCCAAGTAGTTCACCCACTCACTACGGCTACGGAAGTCGTCGGCATAATCGGTAAGGCCATGCGACACAGAGTAAACACTGTCGGGGAAACCAGCCCACTGCAAATTTGAGCGCGAGCCCTCCACAAAACGCGGAGCTCCACTGGTAATGTACTTATAATCTACACCTTCTTTTTGAAGGCCGGTGCTCCAATTGTAGCCTCCAGCACGCTGAATGTTTTCTTCAGTTGCAGGCAAAGCGCATCGAGCAATGTTGCCCATACCGCCACCCACTTTAATGGCATCGGTAGTGACTACCCCACCCTTGCATTTACTTGCATTGGTAATGGTCAGCACTTCTTTATTCTGTCCTTTTTTTAGCGGGAAGGTGCCGAGATACACCCATACGCCGCCCGACATGCGCTGGTTCACAGTAAAAGTGCGCTTTATGCCACTGGCATTCACGATGTACTGAGCATCGTTCACACTATTAGGAAGTGTTTTGTAAGAGATATAGATTGCAAAGTCGCCAGCCTCTGGCATTTCCACATCATAAACGGCTTTTGAGAGGTTTCCCTTCTTCACGGTCTCAACCATTCGCGCAGTGCCGTCGGTAAATGGATTCTCAAAATCTTTGTAGATGGCTTGCTTATGGGCGAATCCAACGCCAGCTTCTGTCCATGCCTCCTGCCCCACAAATTCGGGGTCACCGGTCTCGGCAAGACACCCATCATTGTCCACAATCATTTCCACCTTGTGGAGATCGCGCTCTCTGGGATTGAACACATAGGCACCTGCATTTTCGAGCATCGGCATCACGAATGGTATCACATAGCTCATTGGATACAGGTCCTCAATTGTTTGGAACAATCGCGGACGCTGCCATTCCCAGCAATTGATTTTGGGCTCATAATACAAGCCATGACTATGCCAAAATGCAATCAAATTGCCATCCAGCGCTTTGGCATACCTGCGTGTAGGGTCCACTTCGCTAATGAAAGACTCATGCTTGCGAACATATTTTTTGGGGAAATCGAAAAAGAAATTTTCCACAGCCTCACCGTCAACGCTGATATGCACCAACTTCGCTGAGCATTCGGCTGACAATTCGGATTTAATGTCGGTTTTCAACTTTTCAATCATCTCTGGAGTGAGATAATTGTACGAGAAGTTTTCATTAAGGTCCACTTTTATCGTGTCGCCCGACACTGAAAGTGACTTCACCTTCACATCGCCAATGCGCATATCATGCTCCATCGTGGATTTCACAAGCGATAGCACACGGTTGGTGGCTGCTTCGCCCATCGTTTGGGCATTAACAACGACGCTGCCCGCAGTGAGAGCAAACGCCATTACCAATTTTTTTATCATTATATTAATGGTTAGAAAGTTGCCTTTAGTCGTTGGCATGATATGCCACAAGTCCTGGCATTGAGGCACGCACTATCTTTTTGATATTCGCACCGAAGCGGCCTGCTACAGATAAAAGCACTTCGCTATATTTGCATGCCACAGACCCTACAAAGCAGAGTGGGTAGTTTTTATAATCGTATTGCACAATGGTACGTTCGAAGAAACGCACAATCTCATTGTACACCAAATTGTAGACATATTCATTATCAAGATGCTCCGCCAAGAAGAAACTGTAGTTGCGCAGATTTCGGTTAGCATGTGGGTTATTGTAAACCTCATCAAGCACAGTATCGGCATTCACATTAAACTCATGGAAGAATTGATTCTGAATGTCAACCGGCACCAAGTTTTTCAGCACATCGCCAATAAAGATTCGGCCGAGAGCAGCACCACTACCCTCATCGCCAAGAATGTAACCTCCGGAACGAACGCGCTGCACTATCTCTTTGCCATCGTAGAGGCACGAGTTTGAACCTGTGCCAAGAATACATGCCAATCCTGGCTCATGAACAAGCAAACCACGGGTTGCACCTACCAAGTCGGATTCAACCGTGACAGGGGTCTTAAACTGGGCCACCAACGACATTTCCACAATCTTGTTTTTTTCGGGGCTTGAACAGCCAGCACCATAGTAATAAACATGGTTCCAACGGCGTTTGAAAAATTCTGATGGAAGTCCGAGGCGAATAATATGGCTAATTTCTCTTCGCGTCTGGAAGAAGGGATTCAAACCTTCTGTATAAGCATGTTCAATGATTTTATCGCCTTGCACGAGTGCCCATTCTGTACGAGTGGAGCTACTCTCGGCAATCACCTTAATTGTATCGTTAGCCATATTAGGAAATAGTTATTCTTGATAATTGTTTGGATTACAAATTTACTTCTATTTAGGCATGTACACAACGAAAAACCGTTATTTTCACACAAATTTAACACCTAAAAACACCGATTAACCAAACAAAAGAAACAAAAACAGGTGCGCAAAGAATTGTTACACATCTTTACACACCCATTAACAAGCGTTAACCCTTTTAGGGTTTTATATTTTCAGTAAGATTGGGGCAATTAATGCTTAACCACTACTTTGTGTGATGATACTCGACCTGATACATACACCTTAAGAACATACATTCCAGATGCGACATCAGCGACATTGACAAAGTTAGATGGATTTGCTGCCACGAGTTGGCCGTTCGCGTTGAAGAGTTCAACCTTTTCGATGAGCGCATCTGCAGTGGCTACAAGGTAGTCGGATGCAGGATTTGGTCCAACATTCACATGGCTCACTTGGTTAAGTTCGTCCACACCACTTGTGCCCGACTTCAATACATTGTCGAATTTCACAGTGCCTGTCAAGCCGAATGGAGTTTCAGCATCTGGGCCCTTACGCAAAGTGTAGCCCACAAACTTGTAAGCCTTACCAGCTTCAAGAGCAGCAAGTTTCTTTGTCACATATTTCCAGCCGTGGAAATTAATCGCGCCGAGTGGTTCAGCCACTTCATTGCCACTTTCATCAGCAAACACTGCATCGAGGTAGTTATATGCCATGTCGCCCCAAATGTGAGCACCAAGTTCGTCGCCAGCTGCAAATACTTCTGAATTAGGATTAGCAACGCGAACATCTACAGCGCCACTTAAATCGTAGTTTGCAAATGTGTAAGCCAGCTGAACAGCCTTGCTGCCAAACAATTTGTCGGTCACAGCGGTAAGTTTTGCAGTAGCAGCATTGTCGCTTTCTTTAGCAGTAGCCACATAATCGGTTACGACTTCAAAATCAGCCACAACTGGACCATCTTTTGTTTGGCCAGCATCAACAGCAGTAAACTTATATTCCTTGCCTTCCACAAGTTGCAGACCTGCTGTGTCGCAAAGAGTCTTATCAACCACGAGGCGGTATTCTTCACCAGGAACAAGTTCTTTCAGCAATGGCAACTTGCAATATCCGAATGGATCGCCAGCCTTGTTGTTCTTGATTGTACGCTTGCTGAATTCCAATTCTTCACCATTCTTGTCATAAACATGGAAGTAGGTCGACAAGTTGAAGGCATTGAGCAATGGAGCTGTTCTGAATTCCACCAATGCGCCGGCCTTGTAGTGCACTTGGTCGCCAGCAGCTGGGAACACTGCCAATGGATAGATATGGTTGCGTTCAGCAGTCTTGAATTTGAATGTGAAATCTTCTGGCATTTCCACGCCACCACCATGCTTTGCGCTCTGCTTGAGGGTCACGGTGTATTCAGTATCAACATCATACGCATCAACAGGGGTGAATACCAAGCGATAGTTGGTATCTTCCCACACAAATTTACCTTCCACCTTTGGAGTGATTTCTAAAGCCTCTTCTGTGGCTTGAGTATCCATATCCCAGTTGAATTGCAACACAATCGGTTCGTTGCATCTTACAGGAGCATCGCCTTCTTTCCATACAGGAGAGTAAGAAACCACTGCTGGAGGAGTTTCACGAATTCGCTTCAAATCGATATTCATATAAGAAGCGTCATCAGCCTTCACTTCCACTGGAAGAGTCATGGTTTCATAATGTGGATTCGAAACTTCTACGGTGTAATTACCAGGTGTCACGTATTTGAACACGAAAATACCGTTGTAATTCTTGTCGGTAGTGTAGGTTTGCACCACAGCACCATTGCCATCAATCAACTTCACGAGTGCTTCATTCACTGGTTGACGCTTATCGGCACCATACATCACGAGGATGCCTTCACGAGGAAGACGGTCGTCGCGAACGTTACCCATAATCACACCTGTATCAAAATTGCCACTACGGCCAAAGAAACTGTCGGCACCACGAGAGAAGTTGAAACCTTCTACCCAGCAATATTCTTTGTTCAACAAGCGGTAAGTTTCGGGATAATAGTCGTGGAATGAACCTT
>JAKSMA010000149.1 GCA_024400895.1 Muribaculaceae bacterium
GTTCTGCTTCGACCTCATCAAAGACGAAGCATTCAAGCAAAAGGTGACTCGCAGATGCTGGGAAGAGCTGGTGTATCCATGGGGTGTGGCATCGCTTTCACAGACCGACCCACAATTCCATCCCCAACACGAAAACTGGCATTACTATCACAAAGACGACGCTTACCACAACGGCACTATCTGGTTGTGGAACAATGGCATAGCCATGCAGCGAATGATTGAATACGGTCAAAAGGAAATGGCTTGGCAACTGTTTAAGAACATGAACCGCCAGGCACTGCATGAAGGTGCGGTGGGAAGCCTCAGTGAAAATGCCGATGCACATCCTCGCGAGGGCAAGCAATGGGTGGACCGAAGCGGCACATTCCTTCAGGCATGGAGCAACAGCGAGCACCTCCGCGTGTGGTATCAGTATTTCTTGGGTATACGCCCTGATTTAATGAACGGCACTGTGGTCGTTGAGCCACGATTGCCCAGCGAGATTACCGACCTCGACACCACTATGCCTATCGGTGGGGGACGAATCAACTACAAGTATCACGACGGGAAATTCGACATCACTTTGGAAGACCTTCCGGGCGTGAAACTCGACTTAAGAATAGCAAGCGAACAAGAACAGAAAGCCGCAGAAGAGAATCCACTGCTGAAAGGCGTGAAATTCTGTATGCCTCACCCACTTGAGCACTACCCCTGCTTCGACAAATACTACGACCCACCTTTGACCTACTAAGCAAAAAAATGCAGTCGGTCGGAGCGTAAGTGCTTCCCCGCCTTCTCGAGAGATGGGCGGGGTGGGCAATGCTGTGGGCAGAGTAGTAGAGGAAAAGAATTGCATAGTTTATTAATAATTAATACCTTTGTAGTGCCTATTGAAAAATGGTGTTTTGCACCGTTTTGAGTAAGGTTTCAAGGCTATTTGGAGGCATTTTTTGCTCTTTGAAAGAGTGGATGTGCCTCAATAACTTTTTTTAATACAAATAAAAGTAGCGGAAATAAACTTTTTGAGATGGATTTGTTCAAATGGACGGCTACCGAAAAATGTGGCAAAAACATTGACAAATCTGTAATAAGACAAGGAAATGAAGAAATCAATTTATGATATGCTCAGTCGTAAAGGCGTGCTGCCAGTGAGCATGCTCACTGCATACGACTATCATACCGCTTGCACAATCGATGAAGCAGGAATCGACATGATACTCGTGGGCGATTCTTTGGGCAACGTGATGCTCGGTTATGAGAACACTTTGGCCGTGACAGTCGACGACATGATTCATCATGGCAAAGCGGTGTGCCGTGGAGCGAAGAATGCGCTGGTGGTGGTGGACATGCCTTTCATGTCGTACCAGACATCGGTGAGCGATGCAGTGGCCAATGCAGGCAGAATCATGAAAGAAACCAATTGCCAAGCAGTGAAACTTGAAGGCGGTGCAGAATATGCCGACCGCATCAAGGCTATTGTACAAGCTGGCATTCCTGTGGTGGCACATATTGGCCTCACTCCACAATCGGTGAATATGCTTGGAGGCTATAAGGTGCAAGGCAAAACCGTGGAGGCGGCTCAAAAACTCATCGACGACGCGAAGGCTGTGGCCGAAGCGGGTGCTTTCGCCATCACACTCGAATGTGTGCCTGCAGCTCTCGCCAAGAAAGTGACAGAAATGGTGCCAGCATTGACCATCGGCATCGGCGCCGGAAAGGACTGCGACGGCCAGGTGCTTGTGTATCAAGACATGCTTGGCTACACCGATGGCTTCACCCCAAAATTCGTGAAGAAATTTGCTAATCTGCACGAAGTGATGCTCGAGGCTTTCAAGCAATACAAAGAGGAATGCGAGCAACGCACTTTCCCTGCACCAAACAACACTTTCACCATCAGTGAAGAAGTGCTTGAAAAATTATATTAACAAGTTATTATCACAAAAAAAACAATCACACAACATGAAAGTTGTAAAAACCATACAGGAAACAAGAGAAATCGTAGCGGCTTGGAGAAAAGAAGGCCTCACAGTGGGCTTGGTGCCTACAATGGGCTACCTTCATGAAGGTCCCCAAAGTTGGATTGCAAACTCAGTCAGCGAAAACGACCCCACCGTGGTATCTGTGTTTGTCAACCCTATTCAATTCGGTCCGAACGAAGACCTCGAGGCCTATCCTCGCGATCTTGAACGCGATATGCAATTGGTGGAAGCCACTGGTGGCGACTTGATTTTCAACCCAGAGCCAAGCGAAATGTATCCCTCACATTTCACTTCATTTATTGACACCACCGAAACCACAGAACTGCTCTGCGGTGCTGTGCGACCCATCCACTTCAGAGGCGTGTGCACCGTGGTGGGCAAACTTTTCAACATCGTTCGCCCCGACCGCGCTTACTTCGGACAGAAAGATGCTCAGCAATTGGCCACCATTCGCCGCTTTGTTCGCGACCTCGACTTTGGAATTGAGATTGTGCCATGCCCAATCATCCGCGAAGACGACGGTTTGGCAAAATCAAGCCGCAACACCTATCTTAACGCAGAAGAACGCCAAGCAGCCTTGATTCTTTCAAAGAGTTTGGCACTCGGTAAGAAAGCGATTGAAGAAGGCGAAAAGGATGCAAAGAAGGTAATAGAAATTATCAAGAGCAACCTTTCAACCGAACCTCTGGCACGCATCGACTATGTGGAAGTGGTTGACTTTGAAAACATTCAGCGCGTTGACACCATCGCCGGCGAAACACTTGTTGCAATTGCCGTATACATTGGAAAGACCCGCCTCATCGACAACTTTATTATTGGATAACGACACAACTTCAGAAAATGGAAATTACACTTCTGAAAGCAAAAATACACCGTGCAGTAGTGACACAAGCCGACTTGAACTATGTGGGCAGCGTGACCATTGACACCGACCTGCTCAAAGAATCGGGCATTTTAGAATATGAGAAAGTTCAAATCGTGGATATCAATAACGGTAACCGATTTGAAACCTATACCATCGCTGGCGAAGCGGGGTCGGGAATTATCTGCTTGAACGGCGCAGCTGCAAAGTGCGTGAATGTGGGCGACAAGGTTATTATCATGGCTTACGCCAATATGACTCCCGATGAAGCCCAAAGCCACAAACCGATGGTGCTGTTTGTGGACGAAAACAACAAAATTGTGCGTAAGGCCAACTACGAAAAGCATGGCCTACTCTGCGACCAATAATCTGCTTACACCTCAACACATCAATATCACCGAGATATGCTTAAAGGTAAAACCATCGTACTGGGCGTGACTGGCAGCATTGCCGCCTACAAAATTGCAAACCTTGCTTCCATGCTCGTGAAGCAAAGGGCTACTGTGCATGTGATTATGACGCGCAATGCCTGCAACTTTATCACTCCCACCACCTTTGAAACGCTCACTGGCAACAAATGTATTGTCGACACCTTCGACCGCAATTTCGAATTTAATGTGGAGCATGTGTCGCTCGCAAAATTGGCCGACCTGTTTCTGGTGGCGCCTGCCACTGCCAACGTGATTGGAAAAATGGCTCACGGTATCTGCGACGACATGCTCACCACGACCGTGCTGGCAACGAAGGCGACGAAACTCGCTTCGCCCGCTATGAACACCAACATGTGGGAGAATCCAATTCTTCAAGACAACCTGAAGACGCTGAAGCACTATGGGTTTGAAATCATTGAGCCAGCTTCAGGCCGACTGGCATGCGGTGACACAGGAAGCGGGAAAATGCCTTCAGAAGATGTACTGATGAGCCACATTCTGCTTCACTTGGGCAAAGAGAAAGACCTTGAAGGAAAGAATGTGCTGGTCACTGCCGGGCCTACCCAAGAAGCCATCGACCCTGTGAGATTCATCACCAACCACTCAAGCGGTAAGATGGGCTACGCCCTTGCCAAGATGGCAAAGCTGCGTGGTGCAAATGTCACTCTCGTGTCGGGGCCGGTGAATATTGAGCCATTTATGGGAGTGGACTTGGTGAAGGTGAAGAGTGCAGCAGAGATGTGCGAGGCTGTGACTTCACGCAGCGAAGGAAGCGACATCATAGTGATGTGCAGCGCTGTGGCCGACTACACCCCGCTCAGCTATTCTGACCAGAAGGTGAAGAAATCGGACGATGATTTGTCGATTCCTTTGACACGCACCACCGACATACTACAGACGCTCGGAGAAAAGAAACTCAACGACCAAATGCTGGTGGGATTTTCGATGGAAACAGAAAGCCTAATTGAGAATTCTCGCAAAAAACTCACAAAGAAGAATGCCGACCTCATTTGTGCCAACACTATAGGCGGGAACGAGACAGGATTTGCAGTCGACACCAACAGAGTGACACTCATCTCTGAAAAGGAGGTGAAGGAACTGCCACTCTGCACCAAAGAAGAAACTGCCGACCTCATTCTTTCATACATCATCAAACTTCAGAAAGAGAAATAAATAGGATGCGTCTACTCGTTGACATAGGAAATTCAACCACTGTAATTGCCGTGGCTAATGCTGACGGAAGCATTGAAAGCACATGGCGATTTAAAACCCAGAAAAACGGCACCGCTTTTTTCTTCCGCACCGAAATTCTGGAAGGCCTGAATCCCCGCAGCATTTCTCCTGAGAAAATTGAAGCAGTGATCGTTTCGTCGGTTGTTCCTGAAGTAAAGGAAGAGTTTTCAGAAGCCATCATTTCCATTACAGGTCATGCTCCCCATTATTTCAATGTGGAAGATGCCAAAAAGGTGATTAGCATTGATGTGGATTCACCGGCACAGTTGGGCAACGACCGCGTGGCCGATGCCATCGGGGCAGTGGCTTGCTACGGAGCACCCGCCATCGTATTCGACCTTGGAACAGCTACCACTGTGGGAGTGATAACAGAAGACAAGTGCTTCCTCGGCGGCATGATTATCCCCGGAGTGAAGACATCGTTGGCAGCATTGACATCGAGAGCATCGCAACTCCCCACCATCAATGTGGAAAAGCCCGAGCATGTCATCGGCAAAAACACTGTAGAATGTATGCAAAGCGGTGTGGTGTATGGCACAGCATCGATGTTGGATGGAATCATCGACAGGATTCTTCCCCTCTTCAACAACAAAGAAGTGAATATTGTGGCCACAGGAGGCATGTCAAAACATATCACTCCACATTGTAAGCACCATATCCATGTGGAGCCGCACTTGCAATTTAAAGGAATATTCCACGCCACAAAAGCATTATGAAGATAGTAATCATCGGTTCAGGTAATTTGGCAACGCATCTTAGCGCTGCGCTACATGGCGCCGGAGAAGAGATTCTGCAAGTGTGCAGTCGCACACTTGAACATGCACAAGCGCTCGCCGAGCGACTCGGTTGCCAAGCCATTTGCTCACTGGAGGGAATAGCGACAGATGCCGATGCCTATATCATCGCCATCAAAGACGACGCCATTGCCGATGTGGCATCACAAATAGCCCCGCGCATTAAGCATGGCGTGGTGATGCACACCGCTGGCAGCGTGCCTATTGAAGTGTTTAAAGGCACAGCAAAGCGATATGGCGTGCTCTACCCTATGCAGACTTTTTCAAAAAAACGCGAAGTGGATTTCAGAAGCGTGCCTTGCTTTATCGAAGCCTCCGATGGCGAATCGTTGAAATTAATCAACGCCCTGGCAGGAAGCGTGTGCGACAAAGTGCTTGAAGTGGATTCCAGCAAGCGTAAACGCCTGCACCTTGCAGCTGTGTTTGCCAACAATTTCACCAACCACTGCTACCGCTTAGCCGAACGCATACTGCAAGAGGAAAATCTTGATTTCAACCTATTCCTCCCACTCATAGAAGAAACAGCCAAGAAGGTGAAGGACATGAAACCAAAAGACGCACAAACCGGTCCCATGGTGCGCTATGATGTGAATATCATGGGCCAGCAGATGCAAATGCTCACCGACGAGCGAATGAAAGAAATCTACCGCCTGATGGCCGACAGCATCCACACCGACTACACCCAAGAATAACATCACCCTCACCTCCAACCAATTAACCATTTTTTAATAAAAAGGGACGGTTCTTTTTTACTAAATTCCATTGTAAAAAGGGGGCTCATTTACTAAAAATTAGGCAATTTTGTCAATTCTTAGCTAAAGGAATTCTTACCAACCAGCACCAATCAGTTTTCAGCAGATCACTCATCATCTAACACATTTTTTTAGTAAAAAAGTTACTATGTTTGCAGTCGCAAGCGACTGGGCGGAATAAA
>JAKSMA010000015.1 GCA_024400895.1 Muribaculaceae bacterium
AAAGGCGGTGATGCCGGTGGCTGCGTGGATTTTGGCGATGTTGCCTTCGTTTACACCGCATCCCGCCATGAGTATCGGCTTTTTTACTTCGGCCTCTTGCCACTGCTTGAGCATGGAGATGCCCGCTTCGGCAGTTGGCGCCTGCCCCGAAGTGAGCACGCGGTCGAAGCCGAGTTCTTTCAGTTGTGGAAGCGCCTCAAGTGGCGCTTTGCATCGGTCGAAAGCACGGTGGAAGGTGCAAGAGAGTCCTTTGGCATGGCGGAGCGGTTGGATACCGTTCACTACGTCGATGTCGCCTTCTGGAGTGAGGCATCCAAACACCACGCCATCGACGCCTATTTCTTTACACATGGTGATGTCGAGCCCCATTCGCTCAATCTCCAGCGGCGAATAGGAGAAATCGCCACCGCGAGGGCGGATGATGACGTGCAACTTCGTGTCGTGTAGCATTTTTCGTGCATAGGAAATCTCGGCATACGATGGCGTGGTGCCACCTTCGGGAATCCCTGCACACAGTTCTACACGAGTTGCGCCAGCAGCCTGGGCTGCAAGGCAACTCTCCAGACTGTTGGCGCATATTTCAAGTTCAAATGAATTCATATCGGTAATAACCTATTGCAAAAATGGAAAAGTGTTGGTGATTAGAACACTAATCCGATACCGCCCATGATGCTCAATTTCTGTGCACCCATGTTGGCAAGCACATCCCATTGCTTGTTGAGCAGGTTGGTTGCCTTTGCCCAGAGGGTGACATACTTGTCGAAGCGGTAGCTTGCACCGGCATGGAGGTTGACCACATTGTCCATCTTTTCGAGTGAGAAGGTGGTAGTGCCTGTTCCTGTCTCATCGGAAGTGTAGTGTGGCATCATGAAATGACGGCCGCCACGATATTCAAAGCCCGCGCCCAGGGTCAAACCCTTGATTGGGTAGATTTTCAAGTCGGCATTTGCCACCATCTTTGCGCGGTCGAGTCCGAGCATATAGCCACTGTAGCTCTTGTCGTTTTCAACCTTGTCGCTCTGTGGAGCAAAAGTGAAGCCGAGGTCGATTTCGGCAAGTGAACGGTACTTATATTCCACATTGCCACCCACCTTCAGACCCTTGCAGTCCCAGTTTATAACGCTGGTGCTTGCGGCGTTGGAAAAGTAGACATGGGTCAAAGCATCTTTAAACACACCGTAGCCGCCAAACACTTTAACGACGAGGCCATTGAATGGGCCAACCTTGAAGCCTGCTTCTGCATCGATAGGCACGAAGGTGTTGCCGTGGTAACCGTTAGGGTCGAGGTAGCGGTTGAGGGCTGCCACACGGCTGAGGGTGTTGATTTGCTTGCCGCCAGTAGCATTGGCGTAGATGGATACACCTGGGGTGAATTCGTAGGCGAGTTGCACATTAGGAGCAAAGCGGAACTTGGTGCCGTCGCCGAATGAGAAGTTTACGTTCACGCCAAGGCGAGCCAGCAGATTTTGGCCATAATAGGTGTAGTATGGCGAGAGGGTGAGCATCGAGCCGGTGTTGCTTACCTTATCAATGATGCGTAAAGCGTAGTCGGTGATTTGGTAGTTTGAGCGATTTTGAATGTCGAACTTCACGTCGGCGCCCACACTTGAGTTGGCTTCAATGGCGTATTTTGCACCGAGTGCCACTTGCAAATAATGCTCTTTTGCGCCTTTGAACTCGTCGTTTTTTAGGAAAGTGTTCATGTCAAAGCCCTTTTCATAGCCAGCATAGTTGTAGTTCACGCCCACCATATAGGAGATGTCGTGGAATCGCGACACGTTCACGCGTCCCTTCCATGCACCCTTGAGGTTGATGTCGAGGAAATTCTGGTTGTCGTCCCACCAGTGTTTGGTGTCGATCGCTTCACCAATCATAATGGGATTGCCGTAGTAGTTGAAGTTGTCGAAATGCACGCTTGCACCCAAATCGAGGGTGTTGTTGCCCACCTTTGTGTTTGCGTCGATGCCAATCACGTTGTCGCAGAATTTCTGTTTTGTGTCGGTGGCATCAGGGAATTTGGAAGTGTTCTTTCCAGTCCAAGTGCTGTTGTGCTGCATCCATGCGCTCACTTTCAGTGTCTCGTCGTCCACAATGCGATAGCCTGCGCTACCCACAAAGTTGAGCTGTGTGCCTGCGCCTAAATCGAGGTAGCCGCGCTGGTTGCTGAAACGATGGCCTGTGCGATAGCCGTAAGGCAGCATGGTTGGGATTTCCACACTCACTGCAGTGGGCTCTGCCCATGAAGAGAAGTCGATTTTTGAATCTTCCTCGCCTTTCACGGGTTTCAATACGCGTGGAAGCGCACTCTTCTTGGTGGCTTTCTTCACCACGGGCACGAAGTCTTTGGAAAGTGTGATTTCTTTTTGCAGATTTTCCTGGGCCAAGCCTGCCATAGCGGTGAGGGCGGCTGCCAGAATGCTCACATATATCTTTTTCATAATGCTATATTACTGATGAATGTGTGATACTTCTTCGTTATTACTTCTTTGCTTTGGTCACAACCTTTGGCTTACTGAGCGATTTGAGTCGTGACTCAATGTCGTTGAAGATATCTTTTTCTTTGCCTGGGTAATTGTTCTTCAGACTTTCAAGATATTCGCGTGCAGTGCCAGGCTTGCCTTCCTTCACAAGGATGTCGCTCAACAGAATGTAGGCGCGTCCAATCCAGTAGGTTTGTGGTGTGCCTGAGTCAAGTAGGGCGTCCACTCTGTCTTCTGCGCCCTTGTAGTTGCCGCGTTCCATTTCCAGACGGCCTAATTCGTAGGCTGCGCGAGCACCATGCTCGGTAGACATGTCGGCGGCAAGAGCTTTCAGGTCGGTTTCTGCAAAGTCGAAGTCTTTTTGTCCGATATATGCCACAGCCCTGCCGAGTTTCACTTCATTCACCTCATTGGCGGTGAGTGATGGGTTTTGGAGAAGGTCGTCGGCAGTTTCAATCACTTCGTTGAAGCGGTTGATGTCGGTAGCGGCACGCATCAAGCCCATTTGAGCCACCACCTTGCTGTCGTCGTCCTTCGCGCGGCCGATGATTTGCTTATACACTTCGATAGCCTCTTCTTGCTTGCCTTGGCGGACGAGGATGTCGCTCTTCATCACCAGTGCGTCGTCGGCCCAGACGGCGTCTTCGCCATGGGCGAGTGCTTCAGCAATTTGTGCTGTTGCTTGGGTGAGGTTGCCCTTTTCGTAGTGGTAACGGCCAATGTAATATTTTGCGTCGGCCACATGAGCACCGTTAGGATAGTCGCGGAGGTAATTCTCCATCTTTGTGATGCTTGGGTGTGTGGCTGTGGCTGCTTTTTCTGCTGCTTCAAAGGTGAGGCGGTCGATGTCGTTCACTTCAAGTTTTGGAGCGTTGGGCACGGTTTCGATAAATGTCACATATTTGTCGAGTTCGCCACGTTCGGCATACATCGACTTGAGGTCGTCGGCTGCCACCTTGGCTTCTTCGCTGGTAGGGGCATCCTTAATCACGCTCTTGTATGCCTCAATCGCAGCATCTTGGTTGCCCAGGTTCTTTTGCATCAAAGCCAGGTGGAGCATGCCTTGGCGTGCTTCAGCAAGTTTTGGGTATTTCTCGCCGAGCGCCTTATATTGTGCGGTGGCTTCCTTGGTCTTGCCCATGGCTTCGTATGAACGAGCGATTTCAAGCAGTGCAGTAGGCACCTTGGTGCTTTCTGGGTATTTCGCAATCAAGTCGTTCATCTGTTGAATCTTGCTTGGGTGGTCGTTGAGTTGACCGGCCATCATAGCTTTGTCGAACATAGAGCCATCGGCTGCGCCTTGGGCGTTCTCGATAGCCTTGCCGTATTGAGTTTCTGCGCTCTTGAAGTCGCCAGCGTAGTAATAAGTGTCGGCGATACGGTCGTAAGTGTCGCTCAAGAGCGCCTTGTCGAGGGTGCCCGATTCAATGGCGAGTTCAAAATTCTTGCGTGCCTCTTCAAAATTCTTTTGCTGATACTGGGCGTAGCCGAGGTTGTAGAGCGCCTTGCCGTAGTTTTCGTCCTTTTTGTCGGCGGCCTTCACATATTCGCTCAGGTTGCTCACGGTGCTTTCGTAGTCACCGCCGATGTATTGTGTTTCGGCAAGCCAGAGTCGGCTTTCGTTCAAGATTTTCTTGTCGTAGTTGCCCACTTTGATAGCCTTCTTTAGATAGTTGGCGGCTTCTTTGCGGTAGCCCTTTTGAAGCGACTGAACACCGAGGTTGTAGAGCACATTCTGCTTTGCTTTCAGAATGGGTGCTCCTGGATTCTTGATGTTTTCGATGCTGGTGAGCGCACGCTCGTAGTTGTTGGTGGTCATGTAGGCCTGCACGAGGTGCTTCTCGACTGCGGTTTTGTATTTCGACTTTGGATAGTTGTTGAGGAATGTTTCGAAAAGTTCGATGTCGTTGCCGAACGGGGTGGTACTGCCCTTGCTTTGGCAAACGGCGAAATTGTAGAATGCCACTTCTTTCACATCCATGTTGAAGTCCATGCTGGCGGCTTTTTCAAATGCCAGCGCTGCCAACTTGTTCTCGCCAGTTTTCAGATGGCTTTGGCCGAGATAGAGGTGGGCGCTTTGTGCCATTTCGTCGGCTACGCCAATTACCTGGCTCAAATTGTCGACAGCACCCTTGTAGTTGCCGGCATCGTAGTCCATCACACCGAGGGCGTAGACAGCCGAGCGCATCACAGGGTCTTGTGTAGTGCTCACATACTTGTTCAAGTGCTCGCGTGCTTTGGCCACATTGCCTTTGTGGTAGTAACTTTCACCCACGAGGCGGTTCACTTCTGGAGCGAAGTATTCGTTCACTTCGTCGCTCAGCAAGGTTTGACCAAGCGAAATCACACGGTCGTAATCCTTGTGGTTGAAATCGATTTGGCACATGTAGTATTGGCTTTGGTAGCCCAGCTCGCCAGCACGGTCAATGTTTGTGAACTTTGCGTAAGCAGCATCGTAGTGCTTGTTTGCATAGTCGATATATGCGTTGTAGAATCGTGTAGCGTTGTCGTATCGCTTAGTGCCCTTCAGTGTTTCGTAGAGGTAGCGTGCTTCAGCATATTGTTCGAGTTGGAGGTCGCAATAAGCCATGCGGTAGATGAGGTCCTCGTTGAGGTCGCCGTCGAGAGCGTGCTCGCGCACCTGGCTGTAGGAGGTGAGCGCATCGCCGTAATCGCCGTGATAGAAGTGGAGATTACCGATTCGCATCAGCACATCGGGCAGAAGTTCGGAAGTGGGGTAGTTGGCGGTGAATGCACGCAGTGCTGCGAGAGCGCCGGCTTCGTCACGCTCAAGGCGACTCAGAGCCATGTAATAGTCGGCTTGTTCGCAGAGTGTTGCATTTGAAGGCAATTCCTTCACTCGCTTCATCTGGTCGATGGCACCAGTGTAATTGTGGTTCTCATACATGAGTTTGCCACGCTCGAAGTAGCCTTGTGCGTCGCTGGTGGTGAGCTGGTTTTGTGCACCCATCAATGCCGGAACAGCAAGGCTGGTCGATAGTACGACTGTTTTTAGTTTCATCATTATTTTAAAGTTTTACCCCGTATTCCTACGGGCACTATTATCCAAATTTATATAATTATGCAAATATACTCATTATTCCCCAAACACCGCCTATTTGCACCATGCTTTTCTCCTTAAAAAAATGTAAAATCGTGTGAAGTGTAATCGGGTATGCTTTATTTTGTGTGGTTTTTCACTTGTTGTATTATCTTTTTCTTATCTTTGCATCCTATTTTCAAGGAATAATAAGCATTAAGTAAATAATGGATAAAAGTAAATTCCAGGGCCATGCGGCGGTGATTCTCGCCAACACTGTGTTCGGACTCAGTGTGCCCGTTACCAACGACCTCGTCAACAATCACTTCACCCCCAATGGCTATATGTTTTTCCGGTGCCTCGGTGCCACCCTCATTTTCTGGCTTTTGGCGGCATTCCTTCCAAAGGAAAAGGTGGAGCGCAAAGACTTGTATATCATCATTGTTGGCGGCATGGTTGGCTTCGCCATTTCGCAGACTTTTGCTGCATGGGCTTTGGCATTCACGCAACCCGTGTATTTCTCATTGCTCGCCACCCTCACCCCGATTGCAGTGATGCTGTTGGCAGCCATGTTTATCAACGAAAAAATCACAGGCCTCAAGGCTGTGGGTGTGTTCATCGGCATTGCCGGCGCCATGCTCATGGTGTTCATGGGCTGGAAAGCTGGCACAGGCAAGAACGACCTCCTCGGCATCAGCCTCGCGCTGCTCAGCCTCCTCACTTGGGCCATCTATCTGGTGATTACTGGAAAGGTGAGTGCAAAATACAGTGCCGTCACTCAAATGAAGTGGGTGTTTCTCGCTTCCACCATCATCGTCATTCCATTCGGATGGATGATGAGCGGCATCTTCGGCGACGGTCCAGTCAACTATAGCGAACTCATGGCACAGCCACTCTACGCCGAGCCGTCGATGCTGTGGGGCATCGTGGAAATGGCATTCGTCATCCTTTTTGCCACCGTTCTTGGCTTCTTCTTCATCCCTTACGCCATGGCGCGCATCCCTGCCACCACAGTGAGCGTATACACCAACCTCCAACCAGTGGTCGCTTCAATCGTGGCTTTTGCCATCGGCCAGGACGTGCTCACATGGGACAAACCAGTGGCAGGCGTCCTCGTCCTCCTCAGCGCCTACATCGTCACCGTAGCCGCCACCAAACACCAGCAATAGCGCTCTCGCTAAATTGTGTTATATTTTTAAGCGTTTTTGCTTTTAGTTAATCATCCCAGAAAGTACATTAAGGCATGGATATACAAAATAGTGCCATTTGTTTTAATGCACTTTTGGGGATTATTATTACCTTTGCAGAAGGAAATTTCAAAAGCTAAACTATTAAGATTAATGAACAAGTTTATTTACAAGCGATTGTTGCCAATGGCATTAATTCTCCTTTCGGGTTCCTCTATTCATGCCGAAGAGATGCCGGGCAATGATGCGATTTATGCATGGGTTGACGGCTCTTCCACTTGCTACAAGTTGGAAAAAATGCCAAAAGTCACCTATTCTGCCGATGCGGCAGTTTTGACGGTCGACGGAAATCCTGTTATGGAAGTGCCTCTCGCAGATGGAGGCAAGTTGAAAATCACTTATGGTGTGTATCAAGAGCCTACGGGCATCACCAATGCTACCGATTTAAAGGTTACCCAGAGCGGCAAGTACATTATCGGTGGCCAACTCGTCATCATTAAAGGTGAAAAGTGGTATGACATCAACGGTCGTGAACTGAAACACTAATTAGCAACCTTTTTTACTCAACAACAAAAATGAAGAAAATTATATATTCAATGATTGTTGCACTTTCTGCAACAGCAATCAATGCCCAAACCGTAAAAGTTTACAAGGGATATGAAGCCGATGGCGTGACTCCCAAATTGGTTTACGAACTCGCCGACGCCGATTCTGTAGTATTCGTTCAAAATGAAAAGAAAGCCGAAACAAAAGGCACCGCAACCACAAAGAGCGGTGCTGTGCAGGCTTGGACACAACTCTGGGAAAATGGTCCAAAATTTGCCGATTTCAATGTGGGCGCCACCGTTAGCTCTTACGTCGATGCTACCGAATATGCCACTGCTGTGGTGGGCGGTATCTACTGTTGGGGTGGTCGCTTTGATGGACACGACGACTTCATTGAAGATGCGCGCACCTCGGGCTCTGGTCCTCTTACTGGAAACGACGACACTGCCATTCGCCTCTGGGGCGACAACTGGCGCATGCCTACCTCAACCGAGCTGCAAAACATGATTGATAATTGCGACTGGACTTGGTGCGACGGTGTCAACACACAATATGCAAATGGTTGCACCATCGCTGGCTACAAGGTGACTGGCAAGGGCGAATTCGCTCAAAACGCTATCTTCATCCCTGCTGCCGGCTACATGGACTACGAAGGCTCTTACAGCGAAAAGAAATACGGCTTCCTTTGGAGTAGTGATGCACGCAATGCAACTGGTGCATACTGGCTCACTACCAGTGCCACAGTGAAGCGCATCGACGGTGGTAGCCGCGACTACGGCTATTCAGTTCGTGCAGTCTGCGTAGCAGAATAATCCGAACCTATTACATTTTCCTCAAATGGGGGGGAATAAGTCCAAATATATTTAAGGAATAGGCTGGCGTCGCGCCAGAAATCATCGCCAAACACGTAGGTGCCGCGCCCACAATTATTGTGGCGTTGGCACTTATTTGGTTACTGTTGCCGTTGGTGGAAGAAAGCCTGTTTTTGGTCGTGTGGAGCGCGGAGATAGCGAGGGAGTGAAAAATGTGCTATCTTTGCAGGAGTAATAGCGGATATTTAGATGAATCTACTTTTCAAAAAACATAAAAAGCCACAGTACGAGGCTTCTGAGGGGAGTGCTGGCGATAGCGTCGGCATGAGCCGGGGTGCGTTCGCTCGCGTGGTGTTGGCACTGGCTCGCCCTGTGAGGGCGCAGTGGGCGTTTTTTGTGATGTCGTTTCTGATGCTTGTTTATCCTGCTGTGGAGGGACTGTTGGGCTCGACTTACAGTCTGGGAAATCGTTTGTTCTACTTTTTTCAGGCACTGTTCATTGCATTAGGCGTTGCCTATGTTGCCACGGTTGTCGTGGGCAAAGTGGGCAAATGGTGGCTGAAGGCGCTGCTGTATGCCTTGTTTTGGGCGTTGCTCACCATCACGCTGCTGCTCGATTTCAACTTCGGTTGGAAAATCTCGGAAGAGGCGGTCACCATCATGTTTGAAACCAACCCATCCGAAACAGGCGAATTTTTGAACACCTACGCTTTCACTTCGGGCAGCAAATGGGCGTATGGCATATCGGCGCTTGCGATAGTGCTTGTCGTGGCGCTTGAATGGCTGGTGCGTAAAGCGAAAAAACGCGTTGACGGGCATACTTCGCGCCGTCGTTGGGTTGACTGCTCCGTGGCGGCGCTTGATGGCGTGGGGATGCTCTATATGATAGTGTGCTATGTGTGGCTGGCGATGTGCGGCAGTCGCTCGAGTGCAGCAGTGTGGGACAATTATTTCCCGCACGAGTCGCTCGATATCATGTCGCAAACATTGCAGTCGTTCAATTGCGTGCGTGTGGAAGTGGGCGAGGTGCGCAGTTCCATTTTGCAGGCGCAAAAAGTGTACGACACGCATCCCACCATCAAAGGCGATGATTCGCTTACCGTGGTGTATGTGTTGGGCGAAAGTTACAACAAACACCATGCGTCGATATATGGATACTCAAAGCCCACCACCCCCAATTTGGAGAAGGAACGCGACGGTGGCAACCTTTTCGTTTTCAACGATGCGCTGTCGTTTGAGAACTACACTTCCACTGTGCAGAAAAACTCGTTCAGCCTCAACTGCGTGAGCGAAGGTGAATATTGGTTTGATAGCCCTATGTTCACCACCATATTTAAGCGCAGCGGCTATGATGTGTGGATGTGGGACATGCAGCGAAGTTATTCGCCCGAAAAACTCGTCACTATCACTGTCAACTCCATGATGTATAATGATGAAATCGCAGCAAAGTCATACACCGCGTGCAACGACACCACCTACACCTTTGATGGCACAATGGTGAAGCACTTTGGCGAGAGGGTGAAGTTTTCCGCGCCATACAATTTGGTGGTGTTTCACCTCTTGGGACAGCATGTGTCGTATCACTTCCGGTTTCCAAAAAGGTTGAGGCATTTCAACTCGACGAATTATTCTGTGGATGGTACTGGCTATGATAAAAATGCTGTTTATACATTAGCAAACTACGACAACGCCACCTATTACAACGACATGGTGATGAAGCAAATCTTCGACTTGTTCCGCCATAGCAATGCAGTGGTGGTGTATATGAGCGACCACGGTGAAGAGGTGTACGACTACCGCAATCGTTTCGGCCGCCATCAGCACGCCACCCCCACGCCTGCAGAGATGAGATACCAAAACGAGGTGCCGTTTATGATTTGGTGCTCCGACCGCTACATGCAGCTGCACCCCGATGTGGTGCAGCGCATCAAATCCGCCGTCGACCGTCCGTTCGTCACCGATATTGTAGGGCACATCCTCCTCGGCCTCGGTGGCATCAATACCGAATACTACGATGCTCGCCACGACGTGCTCTCGCTCAAGTTCAAGCCATGCAAACGCATCGTCCACGGCTGCGTAGACTACGACAAAGCCATGCAAAACAAGTAACAAAAATCACCTAAATTGAGAATTTTGCAACCCTAAATTGAGAATTTTGTGTTGCAATTTTGAGAATTTTGTAACCCCAAATTGAGAATTTTGTGTTGCAATTTTGAGAATTTTGTGTAACTTTGTAGCACTAAAAACCAGTGCTATGTATAAAAGATCGCAATATAAAACTCTCTTTGAGCGTGTTCATGAAGAACGTAATCTTATTCAAGTCATTGCAGGACCACGACAAGTGGGTAAGTCGACATTAGTCAAACAGCTACTAAAGGAATGCGAAATACCACATCTGTTGGTTTCGGCCGACAATGTTCCTGCTACCAATACGGATTGGATTAGTGAATCGTGGGAAACTGCCCGTATGAGACTTGACATGGGGGGCGGCGATGAATTTTTGCTTGTGATAGACGAAATTCACAAGATTGATAATTGGAGTGAGGCCGTGAAGAAAGAATGGGATTACGACACCATGCACGATGTCAACATTAAGGCGGTGATTTTGGGTAGTTCAAGGCTTTTGTTGAAAAATGGTCTGACAGAATCGCTTGCTGGAAGGTTCGAAATGATACATATGCCTCATTGGAGTTTTGCGGAAATGCATGAGGCGTTCGGCTTTTCGTTCAAAGAATACGTCTATTTTGGTGGTTATCCCGGTGGCGCCAAGTTAATTGGTGACGAATCAAGATGGAGAAAATATATTAAAGAAAGTATTGTAGCACCCGCCATTGAACGAGATGTGGTCATGACAAAGAGAATATTCAAACCAGTGCTCATGAAGCAGTTGTTTGAGTTGGGATGTGTATATTCGGGTGAAGAACTTTCGCTTAACAAGATGGTTGGGCAGCTGCAAGATGCGGGCAACGTGACCACATTGGCGAATTATCTTTTGGTTCTTGACGAATCGTGCTTGTTGTGTGGTCTCCATAAATATGCCAATGACAACGCTCGTAAGTACAACTCAATTCCTAAATTGCTTGTTTACAACACGGCTTTGCTGTCTGCTCTATCCGGAGTGGATTATAGTAGAGTCATCAGCGATGCTAAAGTTTGGGGACGATGGGTTGAAAGTGCGGTAGGGATGCACCTCCTTAATCAATCCAACGAGTGTGGCTACGAAGTGAACTATTGGCGCGAACGCGACGACGAAGTGGATTTTGTGATAGTGTATAATCGTAAAACCATAGCCATTGAGGTGAAAAGCGGTCGTCGAACCACCAATAGGGGCTTGTCATTGTTCAGAGAGAAATTTAATCCCGCAAGAGCGTTCGTCGTAGGCTCTGGTGGTGTGCCGGTTGAAGAATTTGTCACTTGGGACATGAACAAACTGCTCAATTCCCTCGCGTAACATTCTCTCGCATCAAAGAAACAGCACACGAAAAAACGAGCAGCGCAAAGTTTCACAACTAGGCGCTGCCCGATTACAAATGTTCTACTAACATAGAGTTTAAGGGTATGTTGAATTGCTCATTAAAAGCGGTACCCTAAAGAAACTGTGATTCGTGACTTTTTGTGTTTTCTTTGTAAAAAAGTGCTATCTTTGTGGGCGTAATACCGAAAATCGCATGATGGAACAACTTCTCAAAAATCTTAATGACAGACAGCAGGAGGCTGTGCAAGCCACCGAGGGTCGTGTCCGTATCATCGCTGGTGCGGGCTCGGGCAAAACGCGTGTTATCGCTCACCGATATGCCTATCTGGTGAATGTGCTGGGGGTGGACCCTGGCAACATTCTGTGCATGACTTTCACAAACAAAGCTGCACAAGAAATGAAACAGCGCATATCACGGCTTATTGATCCTGGCTATATCAACGACTATGTGTGCACTATCCATGGCTTCTGCGTGAAGTTTTTGCGCAAGGAAATTCATCGCCTCGGATTCCCGAAAACCTTTACAATCCTCGACGATGACGACAAGAAAGCGATGGTGAAACGTGTGATGGAGGCGATGGGCATCGACCGCAAGCAGTCGACCGTGAAGAAGCATCTCGACATCATTGGCCGCACAAAAGGGGCGTTGCGCACTGATTATGTGGGCTCATTGATGCTCCCCAATTCCACAGAAAAGCCCACAGCAGAGCATCTGTTCTTCTACAACTATGTGCAGGAGCAGTTGCGACTATTTGCCGTGGATTTCGACGATTTGGTGTATTTCACACTCTACATCCTTCACCATTTTTCTGAAGTGCGTGAAAAGTGGCAATCCGAGCTCAACTATCTTCAAATCGACGAGGTGCAGGACTGCGATGCCGATGAGTGGGAACTGTTTACCATCTTGAGCGGTGGACTTGGCAACCTGTGTGTGGTGGGCGATCCCGACCAGGCTATTTATGAATGGCGTGGGTCGAAACCGCAACTTTTTGTGGATTTTGAATCCGACACCGATATTATTCTCAACCAGAACTACCGTTCCACTCCCGATATCTTGGACGTGGCAAACGCCATCATCGACCACAATCGCGACCGCGTGCCGAAGGAACTGTTCACCCAGCGCCCAAAAGCCGTGCGTGTGGTGCATTATCATGCCGAAAACGATGTTGAAGAATGTAAGTGGATATCCGAAACCATTGCGAAAGCAGTGAAGAAAGGCAAGGGAGCTTATGGCGAAATTGCCATCCTCTTCCGCGCTGCCTATCTCTCGCGAGGCGTGGAGCAGGAGTTTATCAAAAATGGCATTCCATATTCGGTGTGGGGTGGCATCCGCTTCTTTGAGCGAAAGGAAATCAAGGATGCGCTTTCATATTTGCGCCTTATCGCCAACCCTAACGACGATTTGGCTTTCCTTCGCGTGTGCAATGTGCCGTCGCGCAAATTTGGCAAGAAGTCGCTGGAATGGCTGGCTATGCTTGCGGCTAATGCCGATACGCCGGCGTCGCTCTACGAGGCGTTGTTGGCCAGCATATCGATGCCGGAATTAAGACGCACGAAGATGGCAGAATTTGTAAGAGTGATTGAAGACGGCCGAGCGCTCATAGCAAAGGGATGCGGCATCGGCAGCACACTCGACCAAGTGCTCACCAATAGCGGACTGAAGGATGAGTACCGAAACGATGAAGATGAAGAGCGACTTGAAAATATCACAGAGTTGCTCCACAGCATCAAAGACTATGAAGATTCACACCGCTTGGGTGATGAAGTTGCCACGCTCGACGACTATCTGCAAGACATCGCGCTCTATACCAATGCCGACTATCGCTCTGACGACGATTCCGTGCGCCTGATGACCATTCACCAGGCGAAAGGTTTGGAATTTCCCTATGTGTTTGTGATGGGGCTGAACGAAGGCATTTTCCCGAGTCATCGCGCCATTCGCGAGCGTTTGAAACCCGCTGAGGAGGAAGAACGTCGACTGATGTATGTGGCGGTGACGCGTGCCGAGCGTGAACTCATTCTCACCGAAAGCGAAGGCTTCAGTGCCGCCAACCAGTGCGGGAAATATCCGTCGCGCTTCCTGATGGAAATCCCAAGCGATTTGGTGGAGGTGAAGGGCCGCATGCGGCCGTACCTTTACGAAGAAACGCAAAATATGGTCAACTACCTTAATGAGGAGTTGGGCATAGAAGGAACTGTCTATTACAAGGAGGAACCGAAAAAAGAGGCCGACGATGGCGAAATCCGTGCGGGCGACATTGTGGAGCACCCCGTGTTCGGGCGTGGCTTGGTCGACAAGGTAAAGGAAAACGGCAGTTGCGAAGTGGAATTTACCAGCGGTCGCCGCACCCTGCTTCCCCGCGTGCTGACTAAGGTTGGCTGAAAACCAATTTTTTGGATGTTATTTTTCTTGGCTTAATTCGTCGTAGATGTAAGATGCGCTTTGGAAATAAAGTCCAGTTTCTGTTCGTGTGAGAGAATTGAAAGTCTTGGAATTGTATAATTTGTCCATGGCTTCGCGCATTGAAAGTCCGTCGTCTTCCATCAGGCGGACAATTACATCGCGAGTGAGCGATTCAATCATATAACTTTCTTTACTCATAGCGGTTGAAGTGTGCTAATTGCCTTTTCTGTTGCAAAAAGGTATTGTATGGTTACGACGTTATATTTAATCTCTTCCAAAAATTGATTCATGCTGATGATGCCATCTTCAAATCGACGAATTTGGAATCCAACAGTATCGTCGGCAATAGGGCCAATGACAACATCAAATTGATGCTTTTGGGTTCGTGTTTTGTTGTTACGGTTGAGCAAGATAAACTCGGCCCACTCCAAACAATAATGGTCAAATTTCAGTATGCTTAATTCTTCTGTGGGTTGCCAGTTAAAAGCCATGACTGTTGGACTGCCACTGCCAAATTGTGCATATTTACGTTGGCCTTGTCGTTTAGCCACAGCTTCTTCGGGAGTAAGATAAAACCCTGCACCAAAATCTTTGCCGACCCTGCTCTTTGAGAGGTCAATGTCGGTAAATTGTTCGTTTGTGCCGTGATATAGTATCATGACAGGTGCCCTCCCATGCGTTTGCAGTAGATGGTGACATCTTCCACTGCGTTGTCAAATGGAAGCGTGTGCTCCACATCGTAAAACTCTTCAACAAAATCAAGTCCCTTAAACTGCTTCAAATATAGATAAGCGTCTTGCATGCAAAGTTTGTGAGCCTTCGCAAATTCAGTGATAAGGGCTATCATATAATTAAGTAAGTTCAATCTCGACTTGGTCATAATGAATCACAATATGTTTGTTTTGCAAATATAGTTTTTTTTGATGATAAGTTTCGCTGTTCAGTGAAGTTTTTCCGAGTTTAGGAGCAAAAATATATATTTTCCCGCGTGCTGACTAAGGTTGGCGAGTAGCTTTGCGGAAATAGTGCCAGAAGAGGAGGCCCGCAGTAAGCAATGCCACGAAGAAAGCGAGGTAGATGCCCAACAGACCTAAATGTTGGGGCAGTCCGAGCACATAAAGCAGCGGCACACCAATCACCACATAGGCTGCAAAGGCGCAATTCATCATCGGCTTCACGAATCCTATGCCACGCAGTGCGTTGGCAAATGTCACTTGTGTGGCATCGCCGAGTTGGTAAAGCACTAAAGGCCACAGCAGACTCACGGCTATGGCAATCACTGCCTCGTCGCGAGTGAAAAGGGCAATGATATCGGGGCCGAATACCACAAACACGAGGCACGCTACAGCCGTGCAGATGAGGGTTAGTACATATCCAGCATGTGTGGCGCGGCGCACGCCCTGGTTGTCGTCAAGGCCTTTGTAGTGTGCAATCTTGATGGCCATGCCAGCGCCGAAAGCATAGTAAATCATAAATCCAAGACACCCCAGCATCACCAAAATCTGGTAGGCAGCCATTGAATTGGTGCCCAGCCATCCTACCACAATGCCAGCAAATGTAAAAATGCCTGTTTCCATTCCCATCTGCATGGATATCGGGAGCGATTTTGCTGTCACGGCGCGGAGCTGCTCCACGGTAGTTCTTGCTGCAGAAAATCCTTCGCAGTAGGGGCGGTAGCGTTTTGAAATCAGTATCACGGCAAGATAGGCTACGCACATCAGCGCGCGTGCACCAAGTGTGGCCCATCCTGCGCCCATCAATCCCATTTCGGGAGCGCCGAAGTGGCCGTAGATGAGGATGTAGTTGCCGATGATGTTCGCCACATTTCCTATCGTGAAAATCCACATTCCCAAGGCGGTGTGGCCCGTGGCGTCGGCGAATTGGCGCATCACATGCGTGAACACCACCGGCACCATCGACACGAGTATCAAAATGAAATATTCACGAATTAGCGGAAGCAAATCTTCGGGTTGACCCATCAGCGGAAGGCAGCAGTAGAACACCACCATTGCCCCTAGCACCACTGCGCCATAAATGGCATTGGCAAAGGTGGCCGTGCGAAGCATAGCGCCAGCCTTGTGCTTTTCGCCTTGCGAGAAAAGTGCACCCACCAGCGGCGTGATGCCATAGGAAAAGCCGAGCGAAAGCATAATCACCAGATTGAAAACATTGCTGACGAACGATGCCGAAGCCAGCGCAGGGGTGGAGTAGTGCCCCACCATCATGGTGTCGGCATACCCGGTGACGATAGTGCCCAACTGTGCCACCATAATTGGCAGACTCAGTCGGGTAATATCCCTGTAATGCTCACGATATCCTTTCCAATATTCGCTCATAATGCAAAGGTAGCACTTTTTCTTTATTTCTTGGGTGGGGGAGAATGAAAAGAGCACTTGTAGGAGGGCGTCCTTCAAGTGCTCTAATTGCGGGCGGTGGCAGATGTTATGCCACTGCGATTATTTTACAAGAACTTTATAGGTCTTGCCGTCGGCTACAATCATGTAAACGCCTGGCACTACATCTGCTTCGCTGTTGGTGCTGATCATTGCACCTGTGGTGCTGAAGATGTTCACATGCTTTGCGCCATTCACCTTGATGGTGCCAGCGCTTACGCTCACTTTGACATCAGAATTGATGACATCGTTCACGCCAGTGGTGTTGTCAACGCTAATGTAAAGGCGTACATATTGTGTTTTGCCCTTTTGTGTTGCGCTTACCACTACCACCTTCTCGGCATTAGCGGCTGCGTTCACATTGAGTGCGTTGTCGTTGAGTGCGACGGTGATATTGCCTGTTGTAGAAACTTCTTCTACGGCAAATGTCACTGTTGCGCCGTTGCTTTCAAGGTTGAAGAGCTCGTTGAGGTCGATGTTTGAATCGCCTACACGAACGATGCGTTCTGCTTCAGTTTCTGGGCGAACACCGTTCAGGTTGTCCATACAGAAGTAAGCAGGAGTGTTCATGCCCCATTGGCTATTGTCGCTGCTGGAGAGTATAAACATCACGCTTGTCACCTTGCCGAGAGCGCGCAAGTCCATCCATTGCCAACTGTCGAGCATATAATGGTCGGCTTCGTTGGTGCTGGTGAAGTCGGCGAGGTAGAAGTCAACGGTCTTGGTACCATTAGCTGTGTTGCCCACAGCGGAGAGTTTGAACCAGTCGCCTTGCGCAAATTTCTTTGCAAACGAGTCGCCTGTGCTCATGCTGCTGATAGCGTAGGCATTGTTGCTAATGAATACACCGGCGATTGAGTCGCCTTCTTCCTTGTTGGTAACATCCACATTCAAGCCGCTTGGGTAAGCCACGCAGTAGTTGCTTGAGCCGTCCACGCCGGTGCCAACTGCAGAGTTGAATTGGTCGTTAAGGCTATTGAATGCGGTAGATGTGCTATTGCTGATGCTGTAGCCATACCACCAGCTGCCCATGTTGGCTGTATTGAATGCGTATGAGCCGCTGAAGAATTTGTCGTCGCTATTGTCGCCAGCAAAGTGGCTGTTTTCGGCGAGATAGTTGTCGTCGAATGTTGCAGTCACTGCATCGCCGTTCACATAAACGCTTGTCTTTGCCGAGGCGGTCTGACCGTCGTTGCTGGTTACGGTCAGTCGATAGCCATAGGTGTAGGCTGGGCTCACAGATGCAGTAGCGGCGGTAGAAACCACTTCGTTCATTTGGTTGCGCCATTCGTAGGTGTAAGGTTCTTCACCACCTTCCACTGTGGCAGTGAGTGTGGTGCTTTCACCTTCGTTGATACGAGCGATTGGGTTGTTCAATGTGATGGTGAGAGGGTCGAAGTGACGGAGAGTGGTAAACACTTCTGTAGTCACGATTTCGCTCTTGGCACCATCGAGTGCACTTTCAAGCAAGAAATAAGCCTGGTATTTGCTGCCTGGCTCGAGGTCGGAGAACGCGGTAGTCGCTTCTTCTTCAGCGTTCACTGCCACAGGTGTGGTGTTCAGCAACTCGTCTTCAGTCATCACTTTCTTAGGAAGGCGTGCAGCCTTGCGTGATGGAGCAGGAGCGCTTTCGTCAGCCACCTTTTCAACCTTGGCATAGAGCATACCGCTCACATTCCACATGGTCTTGACAGAAGCAGAAGTCTCGCCGATGTTGTCTATTACAGGATATCCTTCAGCGATTTCTGGAGTCACGATTTCAATGTCCTTGTATTCGTAAGCACCGATAGTCGGGTGTTCGCTATCGCGAGGAGTGCCCTTGATATCGGAAGTGATGCCTTCGATAGGCTCTGCAGTGCACAAGTTGCCTGCACTGAGGAGTTGAAGGTCGGTTTCGCTCACGAATTCTGCTGCTTCCACAAAGTTGGTTTGGTCGTTCACGAGCGTATTGAATGCATCGATATCGGTCGATGCCATTACCAAGCCGTCGGCTCCAAGCATAGCATTGTGGCTGAACTTCATGCGCTTGATGTATTCGCTGCCGTATACAAACATCGTAGCGCCAGAAGTAGTGGCATTTTGCAGCAAGTTGTTCTTCATCACAATGTTGGTGAAGGTTTCGCCACTGGTCACTCTTGCAGTGTAGTAGCAGTAGCCGCTTGTACCGCCAATTCTTACGGTGTTGTGGTAAGCGTGGATGTCGTTGCAGTCGGCTGTGATTTGGATACCTGAAGTGCTTGAACTTGGCGAAGCTGTGATGCTGATGCTGTTGTTGTACAGAAGGATAGGAGCATCAGCGCTTGCACCGTAGCAAGAGGTGCGGAGATAGATACCGCCACTGTAGTAAGTGTGAGTGTTGGTAATCTTGTTGTTGCTCACCTTCATGTTGCCACGACAGCGCATCAAGTCGATGCCCCAGTAGCTGGTGCGTTGGGCAGTGCTTTCAAAGATGGTGTTGCCGTCGATGAGCATATCGTCTTCATCGGTCACATAGATACCCTTGCTACCTGCTTCTGCAATGGTGTTGTTGATGGCGATTGCGCCTTTTTCGCGAGTGAGTCGCACATAAGATGTGCCACCGAGGTGCCGTGCTATGTAGCCACCATAGAAGTCGCTGTTCGAAACGGTGAAGTAGTCGTTGTTCTTGCCGTCTTCGTCCTTGGCTTCGGTATGAATCAAGTACATGCCGCTATAGCCAGTAAGAACGGTTTCGGCCTTCACAGCCACATTGTCAACAGTCACGTGGCGACTTTGGTTATACACATGGATTGCGCTTGGGTAGGCTTGTTGTGCAGGAACCACAGAAAGGTTCTTCACAGTTACATAAGAGG
>JAKSMA010000150.1 GCA_024400895.1 Muribaculaceae bacterium
TGTGGTCGCGGTTGCCGCGGTTGCCGTTATTTGCGTTGCCATTGTTGTTGCCGCGGTTGCCACGGTTACCATTGTCGGCATTACCTCCGCCATTAGGACGACCTTGAGGGTTGCCTTGAGTAGTTGCATTTGCATTAGGACGGGCGCCTGTAGCACCATTTACAGAGGTCCTGTTATTGTCTCTGCGAGAAGGCAAATCGGTTGATGGGTTGCTTTGGCGTTGTTGCGCAGTGCCAACCGAAACATTTGAGCGTGAGCCCGAAGTGGTGGCGTTGCTGTTGCCAGTGCCATATCTCGATGGAGCGGTTGTGTTTTGGCTTGAGCGAGGTGTCACAGCTGTGCTTGCACCTGTGGTGGTGCGTTGGGTGGCTGTACCAACTGAAGTGGCAGGGCTACCGGTGTAGCTGCTTCTTGTGGTTGGTGCAGTGGTAGCGGTGCGCTGAGAAGTTGCTCCGGTTGAGTAACTTTGTCGAGTGCTTGGAGCTGTGGCATTGCTGTTGCCAGTGCCATATCTTGATGGAGCGGTAGTGCTTTGAGCAGAGCGTGGAGTGGGTGCTGTAGCACTGCTGCTTGGGCGGCTTGCGCTTGATGATGCACCACCATATCTCGATTGTGCACTTGCGCTTTCAGATGAGCGTGTGTAGCTTGTGCTGCTCTGACGCTGTGCTGAATTGCCTGTGCTGTATGTTCTGCTTGAGGAAGCGCTTCCGCGACCTGCTGAACGACTTTCAACGGCGGTGCTTCTGCTTGCGTGAGCAGCGCCACTTTGGCCATGGTTTCCTCCAAATCCGCCACGACGGCCCTGTGCGAGAGCGTCGACTGATACTGCCATGCTACCTGCGAGCACGAGAGAAAGTATCGAATTTCTGAGTAAAGCTGTAGTCATGATTCTTAATGTGTTATGTACATTTATTTGCAAATGTACGGGTTTTTACTGAATTTCTTTGCTTTTTAGACGCAAAAAAGCCTCAGTTGGTTTAACTCCACCCATGCCCATTGGTCGGCAAAATCCCCCCGTTCGTCGGTTTTTACCATCCTAAACGCTCCTGAGCATCCCAATGCCTCCCTGTACAAGTGTGTTTTTTTAGGAGAGTTGTGGTATGGTGATTAAAAAATGCAGTGTCGCTAATGAAGTGCAACACTGCATTGATTTTTTTGCCGAGCTCATCCTCACTGCGCGAGGATGAGGGAATGTTGACATGGTTCGCTATTCGCGGCGCCAGCTTCGCTGACACACCGCTGCTCACCTTGCCGAGCTCATCCTCGATTATCCGAGGATGATGTTGATGAGGGCGGTGACGTCGCTCACGTTGATGGTGCCGTTGCCGTCGATGTCGCAGCGTTCGGTGGGGTAGGTGGCTGTGCCGAGAATCTGGTTGATAAGGGCTGTGACATCGCTCACGTTCACGATGCCGTCGCCATCCACGTCGCCAATGCGCGCCACCTTTTTATATACGAACGAAACGACATCACCGAAGTCGGTGGCACGGAGAGTGCCTCCTGTGTCGATATACGATGATTTGGCGCGCACATAATAGGTGTTGCCATCCACGAGAAGAGCCGAGTTTACTTTCAGCTCGCCAAGCGAGAGTGTGGTCTGGTTACGGTAATCCTTCATTGTCTCCACGAATCGGGTGCGACCCCAAGTGGTGGCAGAGGTGCTGATTTCCACAATCAGGTTTTCAGCCGCCAATTGTGGCTCAAGCACGATGTGCTGGTTGCTATTAAGCGTTTCGCCATCGTGGGCGGGAGTCACGAATGTTGGAGGCACCGATTCCATAAACACGGTGGTAAATTCCACAGGGGTGGTGCTTTTGCCACCGCTGCTCACGCGAATATAATAACGTGTGCCAGGATGGAGTGTGTATAGCGGAATTTGTGCCTGGTTGGCTTTCAAGCTGGTGCTGTACACGATGTCGCCTAAGGCAAAAGTGTCGGTTTTTGCAATTTCCACCAATGCTTCGCCGTCGCCATTGCTGGTCCAAGATGCTGTGAAATTGAGCGGAACATCGAGTTGGCGGCTGGTAGGATTCAATATTTCGAAGCGGTGTGGAGTGAATTCACGAGCGTCGCTGATGCCATCGTTGTGGTTGGTGGCGCAGGCATGCACACGCCAGTATTGTGGCACATCGCTCTTGAGATGAGCAAATTCGCTCGACTCGGCAATGGAGTCTTTGGTGGCAAAAGTGTGAGTCACCTTCTTGAAATCTGCGTCGTCGGCTATTTCGAGAGTATAGTCGGTGGCACCTGCCACAGTGGTCCACTTAAATGTGAATGGGTCGGAAACCTTTTCGCCTTCAGCTGGTGCAATGAGCGCAGGCGCATTGAGCGTTTGTTCTTTTGCTCCGAGGAAGCGAGCGCTATGTTCGTTGCCGTAGCGGTCGAAGATGCACACGGCATATTGGTAGCCCGAGCGATAGGGCTCCGGAATCACGAATGAATTGTCGTAGGTCATGCCGAGCAAATATTTGCCATCTCTGTTGAAATCGCTTTGTGCCACGCCTTCAGGCACTGCATACACGGTGTAGCGCACATTGTCGACAGCATCCCAAGAGAGCGTGTATGCCACCTTGTCGATGTTCGACACCATGCCTTGTGCAGGCGCATTTTTCCATGGCATGGATGGAGGAAGTGCTGGGTTTGCGAACACCGTTCGTTTCAGATAGTGAGCGAACGATTCCTTCGCACCAAGGTTGTAGAGCGACTTGCACGACCACCACACCACGCCAGGCGCACCTTGCATGTTGGTGCTGCGGATGAGTTCCACTTCGCGAAGGTATTCGTCGTAGCTGGTGTTGTTCGGTCCGCTGCCATTGAGCGATGGCGCCAACTCGCCGTGGCTTGCACCGGTGAACGAGTCGATGGATGGCGACACATACACATGGCGGCCAAATTTTTGGGCGGTCTTGCCCCACCAAGGGGTAATCTTGCCGAAGTCGGCAGCGCTGTAGCCGATGGTCCAGTAGACCTGTGGCGCGATATAGTCGACCGACTTCTCGTTATACCAGGCGATAGGGTCGGAGAAGATGCCATTGTATTGCCAGTCGCTACCAGGGCAAGGGTCGATGCCGTATTTCTTAGCCACTGTGCTGCTTGAGCAAGCCACACCTGCAGGCGAGATGCCGTAGCGCACCCATGGCTTCACTTCTTGAATCATATCGTAGACGGCTTTCACCATGCGGTTTACATTGGCACGGCGCCAGTCACCGATGCTGAGCGAGGTGCCCGAGTTTTTCCACTCGTTGTAGTCGCCCGCGTTGCTGTTGGAGGGTATGCCGTTGGGGTAGAAGTAGTCGTCGTAGAGAATGCCGTCCACATCGTAGTTAGTCACGATTTCGCGGCACACATTCACGATGCGGTCGATGGTCCATTGCTGTGCTGGGTCGAGGATGGTGGTGCCGTTGTAAGAGAGCAGGTGTCCGCTTTCATACAGTTGCTGGTCCACTTCGGTCATCGTGTTCCATTTGGCGCCGTTCGACCAGCGGTACGGATTTATCCACGCATGGCATTCCATACCGCGCTTGTGACATTCTTCAACGGCATATTGCAGTGGGTCCCAGCCCGGGTCCTTGCCGCGAGTGCCGGTGAGGTAGCTCGACCATGGCTCGTAGCTTGAGCGATACATGGCGTCGCACATCGAGCGCACCTGCAGGTTCATCGCATTGTGATTGTTTTTGGCCAAGGAATCGAGCAAGCGGCTCAATTCTGCTTTTTGAGAGGCTTCCGAAGCACCTTGTTTTGGCCAGTCGATATTGCTCACTGTTGCCACCCAGGCCGAGCGAAGTTCGGTTTTCACCAATTCGTAGGCATAGGCGCTGACAGCGCAAACCGTAATGAGAACAAATAGTAATAATTGTTTTAGTTTAGTATTCTTCATAATGGATTGTAGAAAGTTATTTTCTGCAAAGATAACCGATTTCCGTTGATTGCTAAAAAAAATCAGTATATTTGTAACTTGTTAGAAAAAAGAAGACGATACTTATGAAATTGAAAAAGATGTTAGCAGGCTTGCTCTTGGCCGTCGCATGCAGTGGTCAAGGCTTGGCACAAGCCACATATCAGCCCTCTGAAGAGAATGTTCGTTCGCGTGCCGAATTTGCCGACATGAAATTTGGCATTTTCCTCCATTGGGGCATCTACAGCATGTTTGCCCAAGGCGAATGGTATTTGCAGAACTCCGGTGCCGACCGTTACGAATATGCAAAAGCGGCTGACGGCTTCTATCCACACCGCTTCGACGCCAATAAATGGGTGGAGGCATTCAAAGACGCCGGCGCACGATACATCTGCTTCACCAGTCGTCACCACGACGGCTTCTCGATGTGGAAAAGCGATGCTTCGGCCTACAACGTTGTCGACGCCTCGCCTTTCGGCCGCGATGTGATTGGTGAATTGGCCGACGCTTGCCATAAGCAAGACATGCGTATGCATCTCTACTACAGCCATGTGGATTGGGGACGCGACGACTATCCCATGGGCCGCACTGGCAAGCATGTGGGCAAGGACTCCACAAAGTCGGACTATGACCATTATATGAAATTCATGAATGAGCAACTCACCGAATTGCTCACTCGCTACGGGAAAATCGGCGCCATCTGGTTCGATGGTATGTGGGACCATGATTCCGACTCCATTCCATTCGATTGGAAACTGCGTCCGCAATACGATTTGATTCACCGCTTGCAACCAGCTTGCCTGGTGGGCAACAACCATCACGGCAGCGTTTTGCCTGGTGAAGATATTCAGATTTTTGAACGCGACCTGCCTGGCGAAAACACCACCGGATGGGTGCAAGACGGCATGCAGGTGAGTGCGCAGAATCCGCTCGAAACTTGCCAAACCATGAACGGCATGTGGGGCTACAAGGTGGTGGACCAGAACTATAAGAGCGTGGACGCTATCGTGCACCTGCTCATCAACACTTCGGGCAAGGGCGCCAACTTGTTGCTGAACATTGGTCCACAACCCAATGGTGAACTCCCTGCCATCGCGCTCGACCGACTGAAAGGTGTGGGCAAATGGCTCCGTGAATTTGGCGAAACCATCTATGGCACCATAGCGGGCGACATGATGCCACAGTCGTGGGGCGCAATCACCAAGAAGGGCGCAGTGCAATATGTGCACATCACCGACAATGCCATGGCTGGACAGCCTATCACATTGGCATTGAAAGGCAAAGTGAAATCTGTCACCGTGTTTGGTACAGGCGAAAAAGTGCCATTCAAGCAGGCGAAAGACAAGGCCCTCACCCTCACAGTCCCCCAGCACGCCCCCGTAACCGACTATATTATAGTGCTGAAATCACAATCATAATTATATAAAGATGAAAAAAGTAGTATTAGCGTTAACATTTTTGATGCCGTTATCAATGATTCAGGCATCGTACAACAACAAAGATCTGTCGGCCAACGGTGATAATGCCCAAGCGCAAGAACTGACAGAAGCAGCTTTGGCTGAACAGCAGAGTGCGTATACTCTTGTAGCTGCAAAAAATGCAGAAACAGAGGATCTTGCTAAAAAACAGGCTACCGAAAAAGAACTGACCGATTTGGTGAATCGTTTCTACACAGCCTTCTTCAAAGCCGAACGAGCAGAACTCTCATTGCTTTCACACGACTTCAATTCAGTGGTACGAAAAGCCACCGCTACTTACAACGATATGTTTGGCGGTTCAACATCCCCAGGACAGTATTTCTTGTGGTATTTCGACATATCTTCTGCATTTGGAACAGAAGACGAAACCGACCAAGTGAAATGGGATGTGGATAATATTCAAATTCGTACAGAAGAGAGCGCGGTAGTATATCTCAAACTTAAGGGCCACTATGTAGGTAATAGCACAAACAAGTGGGAATCATTTTCCGAAAAAGTGATGTGCGTCAAGACTTCTGATGGTTGGGTAATCGATGATGTGGTTCGCGATGCCCGCTCCATCAAGCAAGCCTGGAGAACCAATCCTCCATGCGCCGCCTAACCCATTGCGCGCCAAATAGTAACAAAATGCCCTCGCTTGAAGTTTTTCTTGCGAGGGCATATTTTGTTATGGAGTTTTTTTGTGTTCTATGCAGCACAATGTCGCTGCTCACCTTGCCGAGCTCATCCTCACTGCGCGAGGATGAGGGAATGTTGACAAGGCTCGCTGTTCGCGGCGCCAGCTTCGCTGACACACCGCTGCTCACCTTGCCGAGCTCATCCTCA
>JAKSMA010000151.1 GCA_024400895.1 Muribaculaceae bacterium
TCAAGCAAGAAGAATGACAGATTCCAATCCTGAGCGGACATCAAACATACATTTACCGATTACCGCATTTTCAACAGAAACAGTGGTCAACCCCTTGCATTTTTGGAAAGTATACCCACCCACCTTAACAATATTGGATGGAATAGTCACAGAAGTAACACCTTTGCAAGGGAAAAATGCATTGTCGCCAATCGCCGGCACAGAGTATGTAACACCAATATTTTCGACAGTGCGAGGGATAACCAACTCACCAGAAAGTGAGCTATAATTAGTCAACACCTTGCTTTTCTCATAAGTAATCTCTACGGTTTTATCAGCCTCAGAAAGAATATTGTAATAAAGACCGTCAGAAACAAAATCTGCTGCAACGCCATCCACTCCAAACGCTACACAGCAAACAAAAACAAAAATACTTTGGTACACAGACACTCTTTTCATATGGTTTCTTTTTAATTGGTTTAAAATCAAAGGTATTCGAATTATAATACTCCCACAAATATAACAAAAAAAATAAACTCCAACAATTTTCGATAAAAATCAGAGAATAACTGCGAAAGAATTGCTAAATTTGTAATAGTTTTAGTATTTCAATAGTAATGAACAAAATTGTAAGTAAAGAGAAATTCTCTGAAAATGTAACCAAACTTGTAGTTGAGGCTCCATTAATCGCAAAAGCCCGCCGCGCCGGCCACTTCGTGATTGTCCGCTGCGGTGAAAAAGGAGAGCGAATTCCTCTCACCATTGCCGACAGCGATGTGAAAGCTGGCACTATCACTCTCGTCATCCAGGCAGTGGGCGATTCCACTCGCAAAATCTGCGCTCTCGAGCCAGGCGATAGCCTTACCGATGTAGTAGGACCTCTGGGACAAGCAACCAAAATCAAGAATTATGGCACCGTGGTATGCTGCGGTGGCGGTGTGGGTGTGGCACCACTCCTCCCTATCATCCGTGCGCTGAAAGAAGCCGGCAACCGTGTGGTGAGTGTACTCTGTGGACGCACAAAAGATTTGATTATCCTCGAAAAGGAAGTACGCGAAAGCAGTGATGATGTCATCATCATGACCGATGACGGAAGTTATGGCAAGAAGGGTATCTCTACAGCAGGTGTTGAAGAGGTGATTCAACGCGAAAAGGTAGACTACTGCGTGACTATTGGCCCAGCCATCATGATGAAGTTTGTTTCGCTTCTCACAAAGAAGTACGAAATTCCTACCGAGGCATCGCTCAACGCGATCATGGTTGACGGAACTGGCATGTGTGGCGCTTGCCGTGTGACCGTGGGTGGACGCACTCGCTTCGTGTGTGTGGAAGGCCCCGAATTTGATGCTCACCAAATCGACTTCGACGAATTGCTCATGCGCCTACGTGGATAACGAATATCAGCATCACAATCACAACTACTCACAACTCTGAAATTTCACAAAATGGAAAATAATTATAATGAATCGCGCAATGAACAATGGCGCGTGGAATTGAGAAATAGTATTTCGCCTAAAGACCGAGCTGCTATTGAACGCGTGGAAATGCCTCAACTCGATCCTTCATACCGCATCACTTGCAACGAGGAAGTGAATCAAGGCATTAGCGAAGAGCAGGCTGTGCGCGAGGCTACACGATGCCTCGACTGCAACAACCCACAATGTGTGACAGGCTGCCCTGTAGGAATCGACATCCCCAAATTCATCAAAAACATTGAACGCCGACAATTTGCTGATGCAGCAGCAGCACTGAAGGAAACAAGTTCGCTGCCAGCTGTTTGTGGCCGCGTTTGTCCCCAAGAAAAGCAATGCGAAAGTAAGTGCATACGCCTGAAGATGAAACAGCCCGCCGTGGCTATTGGCTACCTTGAACGCTTTGCAGCCGACTGGCAACGCAACAGCGGCACAGAAGAGACCGTGAAGATGGCGCCCAAGAACGGCATTAAAGTGGCAGTGATCGGCAGCGGTCCTTCCGGACTTTCTTTTGCCGGCGACATGGCGAAAAAGGGCTTTGATGTGACAGTGTTTGAAGCACTTCACGAAATTGGCGGTGTGTTGAAATATGGCATACCAGAATTCCGTCTGCCAAACGCTGTGGTAGACCACGAAATTGAAGGCCTTCGCAAAATGGGAGTTGATTTCCAGAAGGATATTCTCGTGGGCAAAACCATCACTTACGACGACCTCCACGATATGGGGTTCAAAGGCATCTTTGTTGGTTCTGGTGCAGGTTTCCCCCGCTTTATGAACATTCCAGGCGAAAACCTGAAAGGCGTAATGTCGAGCAATGAATATCTCACCCGTATCAATCTGATGCAAGCCGGCCGTGGTGGCGACACGCCAGTGCTCCAAGGCGAAACTGTGGCAGTGGTCGGTGGCGGTAATACAGCTATGGACTCTACTCGCACAGCTCTTCGCATGGGTGCAAAGCGCGTGATTCTCGTTTATCGCCGTGGCGAATCTGAAATGCCAGCACGCCTCGAAGAAATTGGTCACGCAAAGGAAGAAGGCGTGGAATTGATGACACTCCACAACCCAGTGGAATATACCGGCGATGAAAACGGACGCGTTTGCACTATGAAGGTGCAACGCATGGAGCTGGGCGAACCCGACGCTTCAGGCCGCCGTTCACCAGTGCCAGTGGAGGGTGCAATTGATGAAATACCAGTAGATTTGGTAATCGTGGCTGTGGGTGTTTCGCCTAACGAACTCGTGCCTCGCTCTATTGAAGGACTTGAAGTGAGCCGCCGAGGCACAATCGTTGTGAACGACGAATCGATGCAGTCGAACATCTCCGACCTTTATGCTGGTGGCGACATCGTGCGTGGCGGCGCCACTGTGATTCTCGCTATGGGTGATGGTCGCAAGGCCGCTCAAAACATGGCAGAACAACTGCTCGCAAAATAAGAATAATTCTCAAAAACCATATTCAGTCCGCTATTTCACAATAGCGGACTTTTTTATTTCGTTTGCAAAACTTTGGGTCATTCAAGAATTTATAGTAAATTAGCAAAATTAATCTCCTCAAGCATATAAAAAGATAATTATATGAAATTTAAATGGATTGGAGCTATCGTGGGATTCATATTTGCGAATTTCCTCGGAGCAATTATCGGCTATTTTATCGGTTCGTACATCGATGAAACAAGGCAACCTACTTCTTCCTCACAACAAAGTAACCACTCATCTGGCTCAGGCTTCACACGCCCTAACCCAAGAAGCGAATACGACTCTTTTTTGTATTACTTGATGTATCTTTCGGCAGATATCATCTTTGCTGATGGACGAATTTATCAAACGGAAACCGACTTCGTGAAAGCCACCTTAAACCAATCGTTCGGTCCTGAGGCGGCTCAAAAAGGTATGGCTTTCTTCAATCAGCTAAAAGCGGAACGACGCCAAAAAGGTATTGCCGCATGGAATGCTTCAGTACAGAAAGTTTGCCATGATTTAAGTAAACTCATGCCGGAAGCCGACCGCATTCAAATCATCGCATTTCTGGCAGAATTGGCAAAAAGCGATGGCCATGCCGACGGCACCGAAATAAAAGCAGTACGAAATATTGCCTTCTACATGGGACTTGACACAGATATCGCCGACCAGATGTTTGCCCTCGGCAGTCAGTCGCTCGACGATGCCTACAAAGTGTTAGGCCTCACTCCCAACGCCACCGACGATGAAGTTCGCAAAGCATACAAGAAAATGGTGCTCCAACACCACCCCGACCGCGTGGCACACTTAGGAGAAGAAGCAAAAAATGCCGCAACAAAAAAGATGCAAGAAATCAACAAAGCAAAAGACGCCATCTTCAATGCTCGCAACATGAAATAATTGCTAATTATCGACAAATACCAGAATAAGAAAGCGAGCTTCTGCACAAATGCGGAGCTCGCTTTTTAAAGTATTTAGTAATAGAATCCGTTAATCTTCTGGATAAATGCAGATGAATACATCGCTTTCGCGGAGCTTGTCGGCCTGCGCTTGAAGTTGTGAAAGTTCAATATCACCAACCACATATTTATATGTGTCGCTGTAGTAGCTTTCGTGGATGGTAGAAAAATTGAGCAGGTTGAGAGTTGCAGGAGTGTCGTAGCGATAGTAGATACGCACCTTGTAATCGTTGGTGAACTGCAACTGGTGAGGGCTCTGCAATTTCTTGTATTGGTAGCGATAGTCGTAGAGTTGGGCAGTAATGTCGCTCAGCACTGCTGAACCAGTTGGGAAACCACCAGCACCCTGGCCGAACATGAATTGCTTGTAATAGAACAGTCCCTTGATAACCACACCATTGAATTCGTCTTCAACACTATAGATATATTTCTGCTTTGAAAGAAGGTGAGGCATAACAGACAGCACAAGACCGTCCTCCCCTACTTTTTCCGCCCAACCAACAAGTTTCACACGGCGACGCTTTTCGTTGGCGAACTGAATGTCGTGTTCGTTCATGTTGCCAATACCGAAAGTGAAAATATCTTCAGGCTGAACATACACACCAAACGCGTGAATGGTAATGATAATCAATTTGAACAACGAATCCCATCCACCAATATCAAGCGTTGGGTCGCTTTCTGCAAAACCTAAGTCTTGAGCGAGTTTTAATGCTTCGGCATAATTCATTCCCTCGTTGAAAATCTTTGAAAGAATAAAGTTTGACGAGCCGTTGAGAATACCCTTCACACTAATCAGCAAGTCATTATCGTAATACTCTTCAAGATTGCGGATAACAGGAATACTGCCACAAGCCGATGCATCGTAAAGCAAAGCAGTGTCGTTGTCGCGCTGAAGTTGAATCATTTCATTCATGTGACGTGCAAGCATCTTCTTATTGCCGCTCACCACGGGCAATTTTGCTTTTAAGGCACGCTTCACAATGTCGTAGGCAGCCTCAGCGTCGTCGATAAGTTCAACGATGAAATTGATTCGCTCATCGTTGAAGATATCGTCGGCATTGTTGGTAAATTCCAATTCTGGTGCTTCTGGCACATGCTTTTCCACATTACGCACACACACCTTCACGATGTTCACATTATCGGGTTTTATCTTTTGCAAAACATCGAAGAGGCCTTTGCCCACAGTGCCAAAGCCAAACAAGCCGATGTTGATGATTTTCTTATCCATATATATTGTAACTTATTTTTCTTTAATAAATGATTGAATAATACCATTCAGTTTGTCGCTCTCCACCAGAAATCCATCGTGTCCGAAATCAGAGTCAATCACATGGTATTGACTCCCCTTAATATTATCGACCATTACCTGATGATCGGATGGAGGAAACAGCAAATCGCTGGTGATACTCACCAAAAGAACACGCGCTTTAATGCTTTGCAATGCTGCTTGCACACTTTCGCGTCCACGCCCCAAATTGTGCGAGTCGTAGGCTTGAAGCAGGCGATAATATGAATATGCATTGAAGCGACGACGCAATTTCTCGCCTTGATATCTCTGATATGAAAGCACTCGATGCATGAATGGCGAATCATAAGGGTCGGCTGGGTCGGCCTGAGTCTTGTCGTAAGCCTTTCCGCCACGGTAACTCAGCAAAGCTATGCTCCGAGCGGTGGCCATACCATTAAGTCCAGCTTCTGCAATTGCATCTCCAAATGTAGGGTCACTCTCTATAGCCATACGCTGGCTTTCATTAAATGCCACGCCCCAAGGATAAGCCTGCGCACCAGTAGCAATAAATACACAATTTTCTGCAAAATCGGGTTGCATCACGCTCCATTCCAAGCATTGGAAACCTCCCACACTACTACCAATCAGAAGTTTTACATGCTCAACACCCAAATACTGAGCCAACAATTGATGTGCTCGCACCATATCGCGAATGGTGACTTTTGGAAAATCTCCATACCAAGGCTCGCCCGTAGCGGGATTGATTTCAGTTGGTCCCGTAGTGCCGTAGCAAGAGCCGAGAATATTGGCGCATACTACGAAATATTCAGCAGGGTCGAGGAATCGGCCAGCCTCAACAGTTCCCGGCCACCAATCAGCCACATCGCTATTGGCAGTGAGCGCATGGCACACCCAAGCCACATTGCTCTTGTCGGCATTCAATTCGCCATAGGTGTGATATGCCACAGTCAACGACGGCAACACCTCACCACATTCAAGAGAGAATTCTTTATCGTATTTAGTTTGAGTTAATTCTAGGAACGATTGTCCAAAGCAC
>JAKSMA010000152.1 GCA_024400895.1 Muribaculaceae bacterium
TAATTAAACAAACTATAATTATCCCCACAAAATTCCCACTGAGCTCTTTTTAGTTTGCCCCGTTTTAGTTCTCGGACGTCGTGGGGGAGGGGGGGATGAAAAATGGTGACCGATTTGGCCACCATTTTTGTGTGAGTATTATATACGTGCGACTTGCTGTCGCGCGGTTGAGGCTTATTTGATTACCAATACCTTGGTGTAAGGCTCTGCTGGCATTTCTGCACCTTCTTGCGCAGCGTAAACACCGTAGCTGCCGGTTGGGAGGCGTTCGCCTTCTGCGTTGCAGCAGTCCCAAATCACATAGCCACCCTTAGAGGTGATTTGCTTCACCACATTGCCCTTTGCGTCTTTGATAACAACATTGGAGTTGTCCATCAGTCCAGCGATAGTCACCATACCGGTGAAGTCGGGGCGAACAGGGTTTGGATAAGCGTAGACGTTGCTGTAGTCTTCTGCAGAAGTAGAGTAGTCGCTGAAGAACTGTTGAACACCAAGTGGAGTGACAACGAACACAGAGTTGTTGTCGGTGTTGCAGCACACTTGATAAATCACATTGGTGAGCAATGGGCTATTGTTTGATGTGTAGTGGCTGATAACGGTTTTGCCGTCGGCGCTGAGGAGGTAGAGGCCATCACCGCCGGTACCTACCCACTTGCGGTTGAGGGTGTCGACTTCTACTGCATAAATTTTAGAGCCTTCCACTGCAGGAACTTTTTCTACAGCGAAACCTTCGTTGAAGGCATCGGTTGCCTTAAACATTACAAGACCCTTGTCGTAGCCGAAGAGGATGTTGTCGTCGAGGTCGGCTTTCATTGCATAAGAGTAAATCCAGCTGCATGTAGAACCGTCGGTTGCAGTGAGTGAAGAGAAGCTCTTTGATTCAAATTCTGGCTTGCTCAAATCAGGATTGTTGCGCCAAATGATGAGCGGACAGGTATAGTCGCCACAGCAGAACGACTTGGTCATACTCTTGTTGCTGATGTCGAAAATATTGAATTTGAAGGAGTTGGTGTTTACGACGTCGGGCACAGGGTAAACTGTCCAGTCGGCTGTCACGAAGTTGCCGTCTTTAACTTTAGCTGCTGGCAAAACCTTAACAGGAACGGTGTTGCTCAAACTTGAGTGAACCATCCAGAGGTTGCCGTCTTTGTCGAAACGGATTGCAGCCTTGCGGGCAACGTATGGGGTGTTGGCGCTACCCAAAAGTTTTGCAACCTTGTTGTCGGTAACTTTGAATTGACCAGACAAACGGCTACTAATATAGTAGGTGTCGGTGTTGTCGTTAGGGTCGAAAATTGGCCAATACCAACCTTGGCTACCAGATGTGCCGGTAGGGTTGGCATTTACCCACGATGTGCCGTCGAACTTGTCGATTTCATAGAGCGCACCGTTGTTGGCAGAGGGGAGAATGCCGTTGTCGCTGGTGGCTGTGAGATAGAGTTTGTGGGTGTTTTTGTTATATCCCATCCAGAAAGGCACACCCTTGAGACTTACTGCCTCTGGCTTGTAGTAGGTGTTGGTGGCAGCGCTGCTGTGGAAACCTTTTTCGTTCACACCCCACACTGCGCCGTCGCCGTCAGGAGCACAACTTGCGAGTTCTTGTGCTGTGAAGGTCTGTTTGACTGGTGTTGCGCCGTCGTTGTCGAAGGTGTAGTAGTATTTTGCAGCGAAGAAGTTGGCGAGGTAGCCGGTTGCAGTCTTTTGTACATTGGTGGGAACTGCTTCTACGAGCGATGTGCTGGTGAAAGTCACTTCATCGCCGTTTTCTTCCATTGTCACTTTGGCAAGGCGCTTGTCTTGGAGCACGAGCATGGTGTTGGCGTTGATGGCATAAACCTTGCCGTTCTGCATGTCGGCGATGGTAGTGGTCTTATAGCCGTTGAGCCATTCAGGAACGGCATTTATTGGGCAGTAGTAAACTTGGCCAGAAGGGAGGAAAACCACGCGCCAATTACCCACTTCACCAACAGAAGAAACGTTGTAACTGTAAACGCGTGTTTCAGTGATTTGCATGTTGGTGTCGTTGATGACAACAAAACCGAAACCGGTGGCCACGAAAATCTTGTCGCCGCTGAAAGTGATGTCGTTGATTACGCGCGACTGTGTCATCACAGCATCCTTGATGTTAGGGATGTTGGTCACCTTTCCGTTGTCGGCCACGATATCGATGTTGGAGTCGTCGTATGCCACCACGAGATATTTCTTGTCGTTGTTGTAATAAATGTTGCTAATCAGTGTGCCAGAGAGCGAGTTTTGATTGCTCAGCACAGTCAGTTCCTTTGTGTTCTTGTCAAGGCTGTAAAGACTGTTGTTCACGAGGTTGTAGACCTTGTCTTTAGTGTCAATCACATTTTTGGTTGATGTGATAGCGAAACGGGTGTGGGTAACCCATTTACCTTCCGATTGTTGTGCGCTCGCACCCATTGGAAGTGTCGCTAATAATGCAATAAGAAATTTCTTTATCATGATGTTGTAAATATTTTTTCCTTTTACTGTATTCTTTTTCAAAAAGGTTTGGATATATGTAATAACGCATAAATGTGCGTAAAATTGTATATCTAAAAGAGTATTTAACCGCCGTTTAGGCTAAAGTCGCATCTCCACTTCCTTTTTGTTTCCCACCACGTTGGTGAATTCAAATGTGCACCACATTCCGTTCACTTCACTTTCGTAGCGGTAACTATACCAGCGTTGGCCGATGCAACTCATCAACGCCATGCCCAAATGGGCGCTTTCTTCGCCCGTGCCAATCACGCCCTTTTTCTCCACGATTTTCACGTGGTTGTCGAATTTCGTGATTACCAGGTTCACTGTGTCGCCTTGCCGGATGTCCAGTTGGCGCTCTATGCAGATGTCGCCACCTTTTAGTGCCGTGATTTTAACTGTGTTGCTCACGGGTTCGTTGACTGGGGCAACATTCATCGGCACGATTTTTGTGCTGGCAGAACCTGCACTCTTTGGGCTGCAAATCATCCCTAAACTCATAAATGCCACTACCATGATAATCAGGTAGAATATTGTTGAGTCGAAGAATGCCATAATCTCACAAAGTTATACATTTTTTTCTGAATAACGAAATTCCGGTTGGGGAGGGGGGCTAAATTGTCGTTTAGCTGATTTGAAATCAGAATTCCACGCCCACTTTAATGCACAAGTTGTGGAAAGCTTGGCTCTTGTTCAAGTAGGTCTTGCCGGTGTCGTCTTTGATGGCACCTGGAGCATCTCCCGAGCACCAAAGTTTGTATTTTGCAGTCTGCAATTCATACGACACACCCACGTTGAATGAGAAAAACTCGTTGGTGGCGAAGTGGTAACCAATTGATGGCGAAGCAAAGAAGCCCTTGTGGTTGATGAAAGTGCCGCCCACCTTCATGCTCACGAACGGAGTGTGAGTCGACTCGTTCTTGAAGCTGTAGCGTCCTTCGAGGTAGATGGGGATGAATGGGTAGCGCCAGGCTGGGTCGTTGTACTTGCCTGCGTTAGAGCCTGATTGGTCCCAGAAGAGAGGATAGCTCTTTTCCACAGCCTTGAAATTGTGCACAGCCAAACCCGCGCCGAGATATGCCTTAGGGGTGAAAGCGTAGCCGAAACTTGTTTCCACCATCCAATAGTCGTTGCGAGGCTCACCGATGCCCATGCTGTAGCCAAGGTCGATAAAACCGCGGAACTTAGAAGTGTCGTAGTTCTTTTTCTTGGTCAAGTGGTCGATATAGTTGATTTCTTCCACGGTGTAGTGGTAGGTTTCGTTGTCGTTTTCGTTGATGATGGTCACCACGCGTTCGTCGCGTTCGGTAATCACACCGCTCACGATTTGACCGTTGCGCAAATGAATCTGCGCTTTCGATGGTTTCTTCTCTGCGTTGACACTGAGGGCTGTTGCAGCCAAAAACAGTGCGAATAAAAGTTTCTTTAGCATAGCGTTATGATGTGTAGAGTTAGAATTTTTGCATATCCACAAGGTGCTTGTAGGCACCATTTTGGGCGATGAGTTGGTCGTGAGTGCCACGCTCAATGATTTTCCCGTCTTGGAGCACGCAGATGAGGTCGGCATTCTTGATGGTGCTCAGTCGGTGGGCAATCACCACGGTAGTGCGGCCGTGCATCAGGTTGTCGAGCGCTTGTTGCACCAAGTGTTCGCTTTCGGTGTCGAGTGCCGAAGTGGCCTCGTCGAGAATCAGAATCGGCGGATTCTTGAGGATGGCGCGAGCGATGCTCAAGCGCTGGCGCTGACCGCCGGAGAGGTTGCAGCCACGGTCGCCGATGTTGGTGTCGAAGCCATTTTCGGTGGCCATGATGAAGTCGTAGGCATTGGCGATTTTTGCTGCGGCAATCACCTCTTCATCGGTGGCGCTTTCCACACCGAAGGTGATGTTGTTGCGAATGGTGTCGTTGAAAAGGATGGCTTCCTGGTTCACATTGCCCATTAGCGCACGCAAGTCTTGCTTTCGCACATGGCGAATGTCTACCCCATCAATGTAAATGCCACCTTCTTCCACATCGTAGAAGCGCGGGATGAGGTCGGCGAGAGTGGTTTTGCCGCTGCCGCTTTGTCCCACCAGTGCCACGGTCTTGCCGTTTTCAATTTCCAGATTCACACCGTCGATTACCCACTGCTCGCCATAGCGGAAGCGCACATTGTCGAGTTTTATGCTGTGTGCCATCTGCTTCAGTTCGGTAGCATTTTCTGGGTCCTTGATTGTGTTCTCTGCCTTGAGAATCTTGTCGATACGCTCCACCGAAGCCAAACCGCGCTGAATAGCGTAGCTGGCCTTTGAGAAGTCTTTGGCGGGGTTGATAATGCTGTAGAAAATCACCATGTAGTAGATAAACGATGGCGCAGTGATAGAGGCGTCGCCCGAGAGGATGAGTTTGCCGCCAAACCACAGTACGATGGCGATGGTAGCAGTGCCGAGGAATTCGCTCATAGGGTGGGCGAGTTCGTAGCGGCGGTTCATGCTTTGGGTGATGCGGCGATATTTGTCGTTCTCTTCGCCGAAGCGGCTTTTCACCTTTTCTTCGGCATTGAAAGCCTTCACGATGCGAAGTCCGCCCACGGTTTCCTCGATGTTGCTCAGGAGTGTGCCCCACTGGTTTTGGGCGTCAAGGCTCACGCGCTTCAGGCGTTTGCCCACTCGGCCCATGATGAAGCCGGCAATAGGGAGCAATGTGAACACAAACACCGTGAGTTGCCAGCTCACCAGCAGCATCATGGTGAGGCAAGCCACAATCATGATGGGGTTTTTGAACATCAAGTCGAGACTCGACATGATGCTGTTTTCCACCTCGGTCACGTCGCCGCTCATGCGCGCCATCACATCGCCTTTGCGCTCATTACTGAAAAATGAGATGGGGAGTGTGACGATTTTGTTGTAGATTTGGTTGCGAATGTCGCGGACCACGCTGGCGCGAATCGTAATCATATTGTAGGCGGCGAGGTAGGCCGTGCCCACTTTCAAGCCGGTGAAAAACACCAGCATGCCGGCAATGGCTGCCAAAGCAGTGGATGAACCGTAGCGATCAATCAGACATTGAACGGCATAGTAGAAGTCGTTCACCACCACCTCTTTCACCCCCGCGCTACCCCATTCCATGTAGGAATAGTGTGCCTGGTTGATGCCAAACAGCATTTCCAGAATAGGGATAATGAGTGCGAACGAAAACAGGGTGAGAAACGCAGTCATCACGTTGAATGTCACATTCAGCACGATGTTGCGCTTATAGGGAGGGATAAACCTGCGAAGTATGGTAAAAAAGCCTTTAAACATAAGTTTCTTTTTCTAAATCATTGTTGCGAGCAAAGGCGGTTGCTGTAGGCCTGTGGCCAACTTTTCATGGCAACCCTCTGCTCAATAATTGGTGGTGGCATCCACAAAAAATCGCACACCACACCAATTTAATAGCAAAGATACACTATCTTCGCCTTTTTACCAAATCCCACGCAAGAAACCGCTCACCTATCGGGCTTTCATCCCATATCTCGGCTCAGTGGAAAAGCGGTGGGGGTAGACTCACAAAAACCGAGAACCCCCCCCTTTGTGGAGGGTGGGTGCTGAAGCACCTGGCGGTATGAGCGCATGATTTTCCTTGT
>JAKSMA010000153.1 GCA_024400895.1 Muribaculaceae bacterium
GCCACTGAAGCCTGTGTTCTTCAAATATTTCAATGCTTCCGACCTCTCAAGCCGTGTGCTGGGTCGCAATTTCATCGACATCGTGGAAACGGGTGCTGGAAGCGTAACTGTCACACTGCGCATTCCTGTGAAGAAGCGCTTCATCGAACTCACACGCACCTACATCCCCATCGACGATGCTTCTTGGCAATTTAGCGAGCGAATGGGAATGGGGCGCATCATCAGCGGCGTACAGCTCAGCACCAGCATTTTCCCATTTGTGCGCACAGGCCATGCCGACACCTACAAGGTGCAGCTCTTCACCTATGTCATCAATGGTGGAGGCAGTCTGCGATTCCTGTCAGATGGCGGAGGTGCCGACACGCTGAAGGTGAGCGAACAACCTCGCACTCGCCTCAGCTACGCCACCACCTATTACGATGTGCAAGGCGATTTCGACTATGTGGAGGCGACCGTAACCAACGAACTGGGCACATTCCAAGGGGTAATCGTACCACAGTGGAAACCTTATGCCCCAAGTGCCAAGGAACTGATTTTCGCAGTCGACTTCGGCACCACCAACAGCCATGTGGAATGGGCAGAACGCGGCCAAGAGTCGCAACCGCTCACTTTCACCGACCACCGCGAACAGACGCTCATCGCTTCGCTGCTGAAGAAAGATTCGCTCCTTATTGCCGACCAGCTCCAGCGCATTGAGTTCCTGCCTCGCGAAATCGACGATGTGTATGGCTTCCCATTGCGCACCGCCCTTGCCAACAACCGTGGCTCGGCTGGCGGCACCAACCTCTTTAGCGACATCAACATCCCATTCCTCTATGAGCGTCAATACTTCGATGGCTACGAAGTGGCCACCAACCTCAAGTGGATGGGCGACAATACGCTCTCCAAGGAATTCTTGCGCGAAATCATGCTGCTCATCAAGGCGAAGGCTCTGCTTGAAAATGCAGACCTCGACAAGGTGCGCATCGTGTATTTCTACCCCGTGAGCATGGGTGGCGCCGACCGTTCGCGCAATCTGCATGTGTATCCCGAATCTATCGCCCCTGCATTCTACTACAAGGGTGCCGATGTGGCGGGCAGCAGTTATGTGTCGGTCGACATTGGCGGCGGCACGAGCGACACGGTGGTGTATCAAACCAGCGCCGACCAGCAAAAGACGGTGCCTGTGGCCATTTCATCGTTCCGCTTTGCTGGTAACGCCATCTTTGGCGATGCCTTCACGGCTCACGATGCCGACAACAGCCCGCTGTTGCAGCACTACACCGAATATTTCCGCAAACTGGTGATGCGCAATCCCGATGTCACCTACCTCAACAGCATCATGAACACCATCATGACGAGCAAACGTAGCGAAGACATCAACGCATTCCTGTTCTCTATCGAAAATGTGGAGCAACTGCGCGACCTTCCTCCAATGGACCGCAACCTCTATAGTTACAATGCGCTATTACGTGGCGACGACCAACGCAAACTGGTGTTCGTGTATTTCTATAGCGCACTTATCTACTATATCGCTTCCTCTATGAAGCACCGCAACTTCGTTAAGCCTAAGCAAATCTATTTCAGCGGCACCGGGTCGAAGATTCTCAACATTCTCGGCAGCCGAGAACTGGTGACTGAACTCACCCAGACCATCATTGAGCGTGTGTTCGGCGAAACCTACACCGAGCCATTCAGCATCAAGGTTGAGCGCGACTGCCCGAAGCAAATCACTTGCCGCGGTGGTGTGCGCCTCGAAAACGAGCGTCTTGAAAGCCACACCACACCAGAAATGAGTGCACTCATCGACATGATGCGCCCTCGCAATGTGAATGCAATGAAGTATTGCTACTCGATGATTGACGAGGAACAGCTTACTATCGACAAGGTAAACGACCTGGCTGTGCGCGACAAGATTGTAGACGAAGTGAAGCGATTCAACCAGTTCTTCATCGACCTCTGCGACCCTGTGATGCGCGACGAACTCGGTGTCGACAACAAGGTGTTCAACGTCTTCAAGTCGGTGGTCGACGACAATGTGGCCAACTACCTCATTGCCGGCATCAACAGCTATTTGCAAGGCCGTTACGAGTCTGGAGCAGTGGTTGAAGATGTGCCTTTCTTCTATCCGGTGATTGGCGTGATTCGCTACAACTTGCTCAAAAACCTCTGCAACGAAGTGATTGCCAAAAGTTAATTTCATTCAAATCCAAAACCATTGATTATGAAAAAGATACTATTTGCTCTTTTGGTAGCGGCAAGCCTACCTTTCGCTGCTTGGAGTCAAGCGCCTACCGACTCTTCGGTGATGCAAGCCATCGACAGCACCGAAAACAAGGCCATCACTAATATGAACGAAGATGTGTCGGCAGAAATAGCGAAGCCCACAGTGCAGCCTGACGACAAGAGCAATTTGCCCATCTTGGCGGCATCGGCGGCTCTACTAATCGCTTTATTGGCCATCATTTACGCACATTTCGTAAAACGAGACGCCATAAAAAAACAGACCGAAAAAGACCACGAGTTTGAAGCGTTTAAAACAGCTCTGCAAAAGCGTAACGAGGAGTTCGACCAGCAACTCCGCCTTGCAGAAGCACGTATTGCAGCTTTGGAGGATGCTAAAGACAGAGCAACAAGAGTGGCTCCACAGCAAATGTCGGTGCCTCGCACAACATCGGCGCAGCCACAGAAGGCTGCCGCACCAAGCAAGGTGTTTCTCTCACGCCCAGATGATAGCGGCTACTTTATGGCAGCATCGACTCACATGGAGCCTGGAAACAGCATTTTCGTGCTCACAACCGCCGATGGCAACACTGGCACTTTTGAGGTAATCAGCGACGCAGGTGTGCATCAGTTGGCACTGATGATGCCAACCGAAAACCTCACCCGTGCTTGCACTGGTCGCGACATCCAGATTTCCGCTGGCAAAACACGCATCGTCACCGATGCGCCTGGCCGTGCCGTAAAAGAAGGACGCCAGTGGAAAATCACCACCCAAGCCACCATCCACTACGAATAAAAAACAACCCACATATAGCGCTCTTCCACGATGAAATGCTATTGCCCAAAATGCGGACGCAACAACGACGTATCGGCTGATGAAATCCGCCGACAGGGTGGCACTGTGGTGTGTCCGAAATGCCTCACCACATTCCAGATGCCCATCTCAAACGACGATGACGATGACGACGACACGCCGCCACCAATCCCTGCACGCCGGCAGAAAACGGCGTCGGCCACGCGGAAAGCGCCGGCATCAGAGCAGCCGCCAAAAGTGCCGGCCGCTCGCCGTAGCACCTCACCCGCGCGCTTCTGCAACAAGTGCGGTGCCACCATTCCTGCTGGTCGCGCCACTTGCCCAAGTTGCGGACAGCGTGCGGCAAGCACCAGCGGTCGACGCGTAATCAGTTTCTCTGAATCGACCACGCCTCCACCGGTGCGCACACCACGCCGACCAGCCACCAAACCAGCTACAAAACCCATTGCGCGCACTGCACCAAAAAAGAAAACAAGTACTTCTAAGCACGAGTCAAAACCGACGTCAAAACTCGGCTGCTTGCTTATCACTTGCGCTATCACTGCAGGATTCTTCGTGCTCTATGCACTTTTCGGATTGTTATTTGACAAATTGTAAAGATTTTTATGGCTATAAAGAAATACATCTGCCCAAAATGCGGCAACGAAATATCAGTCGACGAACAAGCCCTTACTGCGATGGGAAATTCCATCGTTTGCGCTTCTTGCCAGTCGGTATTGAAAGCCGATGGCGACTTTCTGTACATTCCTACCGAGGAACAGTCGTTTGAACTCGTCGACACTAACGACGACACTCCCCCACCATTCTCGCAAGAGAACATCATCGACGACGATAAGCCCGCTCTCTACGATGCGGCTGTGGAATATATTGCTACATGCAACGCCATATCGGTGCCCATGCTCATGCGATATTTTCAAATTGATGACCAAGAAGCCTCTCAACTGATGAACGAACTGGAGCAACGTGGCGTGGTAGGCCCATTCACCGGTGGACCCAGAAAAATATTGATTTCACACAACGAAGGATTGCCATCGGGCATGAACCGCACCTACGAGACCGACCTAATTCAGAAAAACCTGCTCGAGAAGATGCGCCAAGCCCAGGAAAACGGCGAGATGCCCAAAGTGCGTTCTTGCACCTGCAGTCTCCCCTCACTCCTCTTCCTCATCCTCCTCGGCTACCTCATCTACACCCTCCTCCACTAATCTCACACCATCACCACAAAAACACCGATTTAAACACAGAAACTATTCATTACCAACCGATTACCAAGAACACACAAATATGTCGCGAGGTTAGTCTTCTTCGCCTACGAGGTTGCGGAGCTCGCGGAGTTCGCCGTAGGCCATTTGGAGGATAGCGTTGTCGATGCTGATATACTCTTCCACTGGGCGGCCTTCATCGTTGAGCGAGTGGGCAAAAAGCCAGTCGTAAGTGTCTTTCAGGTAGAAAGCACGGGCGAGTGCGCCATGTGAAGCGCCTGGCAGCCAATCAAATCGCAGTCTGGAAGTGAGATTTTTGGCTTGAAGTCCAGCCACCACTTTCTTCGATTCGCCAATGCCAACAGCAGCGTCGGCTGTGCCGTGGATAATCCAGAATGGCAGTCCACCAAGGCCTGTTTGGTCCTTCAAATAGCAACCGCCGCAAAGTGCCATCGCAGCGGCTATCTTATCGGGATAAGTGCCGGCGAAGTCCATCGTACCGTAGCCACCAAGGCTCATACCTAGCACATAGATGCGACTGGCATCCACCTTATAGTTTGCCTCCATCCATTCAATGATATCCATCAGTTTCGATGGTTTCCATGCTTCACCCGGATTTTGCGGAGCAATCACAAATGCTGGCATGTTCATACCCTTTTTTATAGCATCAAGCGTGCCGTAGCGAAGCACCTGGTTGAGATTGTGGCCACACAGCGAACGCCCGTGGAGAAACACCACGATAGGTTGAGCCTGACTGCCATCGTAGCCGTCGGGCGTATAAATCCAAAATGGATAGCCATTGTCGGCGATGCGTTCGTGCGTCTTCATCACGCCCTCGGCAAAGCAACTGGCAGTGATAGCTATTACAGATAATATAGTGAGAAGTAATCGTTTCATAGCGCTTTTTCAATAATTTCCAAAAACAAAGATACTGATATTCAACGGAAGGCGCAAACAAATCACAATTTTATGAACAAACAAGCAAAAAAAACACTCTATCTTTTTCTATTTCTCGGGTGGTGTTGAAGAATTTCCTCGCGGAGGCGACTGCGGTCGATGTGCACATATATTTCAGTGGTGGTGATGCTTTCGTGGCCGAGCATCTGCTGAATGGCGCGCAAGTTGGCTCCGCCTTCAAGCAAATGGGTGGCAAACGAATGGCGCAAAGTGTGCGGACTCACCGTTTTGCGAATACCCGCCAACTCGCAGAGTTCCTTGATGATATAGAACACCATCACTCGCGACAGGGCTCCACCTCGTCGATTCAGAAACAGGATGTCGTCGCATCCGCGTTTCGCCACTTGATGGCTACGCGTCTGCTCCATATAGAGGCTTATCTGCTCCAATGCTTCCTGCGAAATGGGCACCAGGCGTTGCTTGTCGCCTTTTCCCTCCACTATCACATATTCTTCGTCGAAATATACTTGTGAGATGCGCAGCCCCACCAGTTCCGACACGCGAAGACCACAGCCATAAAGCGTTTCGATGATGGCACGATTGCGCTGGCCTTCTGCCTTGCCCATATCAATGCAAGCAATCATGGCGTCGATTTCCTCCAACGACAACACCTCTGGCAAATGCCGCCCTATCTTGGGCGACTCCAGCATGCGTGTGGGGTTCTTGTCGACATACCCCTCCATTTTCAGAAACTTATAGAAACTCTTGATGCCCGAGATGATGCGTGCCTGCGAGCGCGGACCGATGCCCACATCGCGTAGTGTACACAGGAAGTTGTTCAGGTTTTCAAGCGTCACTTGCTCCACCGCCACACCTTCCGACTGCAGATACGCCACAAGTTTGCCCACATCGTCGCCATAAGCCTCGGCAGTATTCACCGAAAGCCCCTTCTCCACCG
>JAKSMA010000154.1 GCA_024400895.1 Muribaculaceae bacterium
ATTTCCGTGAGATTGAAAGCGAACAAGACACAGAAGTGTACATGAAGGGCAAAAAGGTCCTGATGTTCGGTTCTAACTGTTATACTGGTTTAGTTAATGATAAGCGCGTTCACGAAGCTGCTATCAAGGCTATTCAAAAGTATGGCACCGGTTGCGCAGGTTCACCATTCCTCAATGGTACTCTCGACATCCATAAAGACCTTGAACGCCGTTTGGCTGCTTATGTGGGCAAGGAAGACGCTATGGTTTACTCTACCGGTTTCGGTGTAAACCTCGGTGTGGTTTCTTCTCTTACTGGCCGTGGCGACTATGTGATTTGTGACGAGCAAGACCACGCTTCAATCATTGAAGGCCGTCGTCTTTCTTTCTCAAACTATTTGAAGTACAAGCACAACGATATGGCATCTCTTGAAGAACAACTCAAGAAGTGCGAGCCCGACCGTGTGAAGCTCATCGTTACCGACGGTGTATTCTCTATGGAAGGCGATGTTTGTAACTTGCCAGAAATCTGCGACCTCGCTCGCAAGTATGGTGCAGCAGTGATGGTCGACGAAGCACACAGTATTGGTGTGTTTGGTAAGGGCGGCCGTGGTGTTTGCGATCACTTCGGTCTTACTGATGAGGTTGACCTGATTATGGGTACCTTCAGTAAGTCGTTTGCTTCACTCGGTGGTTTCATCGCTTGCGACGAAACAATCACCAACTTCCTCCGTCACCACTCACGTTCATATATCTTCACTGCAAGTATCACTCCTGCTTCTACAGCAGCAGTGGGTGCAGCGCTTGATATTATGCTCAACGAGCCAGAACGCCAAGAACACCTCTGGGAACTCACTCACTACGCCCTCGATGGTTTCCGTGAAATGGGATGCGAAATTGGTAACACTTCCACTCCAATCATTCCACTCTATGTTCGCGACCAAAATAAGACCTTCGCTATCACAGCCGAACTTCTTGAAGAAGGTATCTTCGTGAATCCTGTGGTTTCTCCAGCAGTGGCACCTCAAGACACGCTTATCCGCTACAGCCTTATGGCCACTCACACTAAGGAACAAGTGAACTTCTCTCTTGAAAAGATTCAGAAAGTGTTCCGTAAGTATGGCGTGATTGAGTAAGATATTTAAAGACTAAGGTGCAGAAGCACCACATAAAAATATAGCAACCGATAACGCCTTCTGACAGTTGTCGGTTGCTTTTTTTAAAATAATAATTCAGCATATGAAACACCTACATTATATAATATATGCAGTTTTGATGTTTGTCCCATTCTCTGCAATGGGCTTTGAATCATGCAAGAAAGAAGCAAGCGAACAATGCGAGAATTGTAAAGTGAATCAACGCGAAGCTGAATTGGCTCGTGTGCGTGCATTGGCGGAAGAGGTTGTGAAGCAACGCGCAGAACAGCAGCATGTCTACGACAAGTCGGCTAAATCAAAATCGGCAAGCGACCCCTCGGGCTTTGTTGTGCTTACCGATTTCGTGCCCGACGCAGTGATAGAATTGCGCTACTTCTCCGAATATAATTTTGTGGGCGCCAAAGTGGATGGCTATGAAGAGCCTGTGGCTTTGTGTACTCGCCAAACTGCAGAGGCCCTGAAAGCAGTGGCCGATGATTTGCGTAAGCAAGGCTACCGACTCAAGATTTTTGATTCTTACAGGCCACAGAAGGCTGTCGACCACTTCGTACGTTGGTCGCAGGACAAGCCCGACACAAAAATGAAGGAAGATTTCTATCCCACTTTCGAAGACAAGACCACACTCTTTCCCACCTACATTGCTCGTCATTCGGGTCATTCAAAGGGCAGCACTCTGGACTTGACCATCGTGGATGCCGAAACCCTCAAAGATGTGGATATGGGTGGCACGTTTGATTTCTTCGGCGAACGCTCGCATTATGCCTTTAAAGGTGTGACACCGCAGCAGGCTGCCAACCGAAAAGTGCTTCACGATGCCATGATGAAGCATGGATTCGACTTCTATGCCGAAGAGTGGTGGCATTTCACCCTGAAAAATCAGCCATATCCGAAAACCTTCTTCACATTCCCTGTGTCGTCGAAGTATTTTAAATAAGTGATTTGATTTGTGGAAAAAATTGATGCGTGAAAAAAGTAGGCATCGATTAGATTTTTCAAAAACCATATATATAAGCATGCTGAAAGAATTTTCAAAATTCTAAGGCATGTTTTTTTTATTATTATGAACTGTGAAGTGCGAAAAAACTTGAGAAAAAAGTTGCGTAGAAAGAAAAATATTCATAGCACGAAAAAAATATGATAGAAATGTTTGTGAGATTGTTTTTTGTTATTAATTTCGCAACATATTAATCAAACAACGACAAGACTAAAACTAAATATTATTCTATATGGTATACAAATTTCTTGTAGGTTCGGAAGAGGCTGGAAATTTCAAACTTGAAATAATGATCGACTCCGAGGACACATTCATGAGATTGAGAAATACAATTCTTGATGCTGCTGGATACGACAAGGATCAAATGGACTCATTCTACATCTGCGACGATGAATGGAATAAGGAAAGAGAAGTGACAGTGGTGGATATGGACCTCGACACCGACGATGATATATGGCTGATGGAAGACACTCCATTGGATGAACTTTTGGAAGATGAAGGCCAACGATTGAAATTCGTTTTCGATTATGTGGCAGAGCGTTATTTCTTCATGCGACTGAAAGAAACCATCCCTGGCCGTTCGCTCCACGATCCATTGTGCACACGCAAGGAAGGCAAGGCTCCAAAGCAATATACCGAGGTGGAAGAAGTGGTGGCAGCACCTAAGGTGGTAAACACCAATATCGAAGAAATCGGTGAAGAATTCTACGGCGATGATGCCTACAATGAAGAAGAACTTTCTGATCTCGACGCATTTGAAGGCGAAGCTATGGAATAAGCAGACACAAATAAGCAAATATAAAAAATCGGCTACTGCCAATTGCTGGCGGTAGCCGTTTGTTTTTGTTCACAAAAGAAACACCATCACCAAATCGAATCCTCGCCCCGAACCCCCGAAACATCGAAATCTCGGCTCGTAGACTGGTTGACTTCTCTAAAAAAAACACTGTCGCTTACAGGTTTTTGCGTACGAGCTCAGTCTTCTGCAGGCGAATCACTGTTTCACCATTGTTGTTAATCAATTCCATGTCGGTGCTGATATTTCCTGCTCTTTTGCACGACACTGTTTCCTCCAGGTCGATGAGCAATTGTGTTTCCATATCAGAGTCTTCGCACTGGTTGTTGGATGATTTCAAGTCTTCAAACTGCACATCATTTTCTTTTTTAGAGTCGATGTGCACTTTTCCTGTGATAATGTTACACTTGGTTTGAACGTGCACAGTGCGCATGTCGATATCAATAACGATGCGAATTTCTTTATCAAGCACATTGGTTCCTTCAATCTCTTTCACCATCCATGGGCCTTTGAGGAGGTCGAAGTTGAGCTGGCGCAAGCGCATCACCTCTTTGCCACTGACATTCTTCAGCACCATGTAGTTGATGTTGTAGAGCGATTCCAGCTCAATGTTAGCCACTTCGGCTAAAGCATCCATCACTTCTTGCTCGCTGGTGATACTGTTGCATTCAGCGCCGCCTTGAATCATATCGCTGAAAGTGAGCTTGTTGCCCTTTAAATCGAAATGGCCATTGATGGCGTTGCATCCGTTGCAACCATACACCTGATTGCCATTGTTGAAATCGAGGTAGATATAAGCGCGCTGTTCGGTGTCGATGTCCACTTTTTTGATGCTAAGAATGGTCCATTCGCCGTAGAGTTGCTTTTCTGGGGCTTTGATGGCCACTTTCTGTGGTCCGCTTTTGCTTGCCATGTGTTCGGCCATGGGCACACTCACCGCTTGCTTCTCGTACACCTTTTTTGCTGTGCTGACATTTTTCTTTTTGTCGGCACTCATAGGGGCGAAAGCCATGCAAGCCGAAAGCGCTGCTATGATGTATTTTTTCATAAAAATCGTTTCTTTTTATTTCAAATCTCAAATTTCGTAATTTTCCATCAATTACACAAACCTTTTAATATTAATTGGCATTTTTGCCGATTTAATCCTGATATTTGTGAGGGCGAAAAAGGGGAGAATAATGCTTACAATGTCTTTTTATCCTATAAAAAAAATTAAATTTTGGCCGAAGAGGTCGTTATGTTGAGGGAATGAGTTATTTTTGTAACTTAATGACTATGCTTACACGCTTTCGTTACATATTTATCACGTTGGCTATGGCGCTCGCCACGGTAGGCCATGCGCAAATCAATACCGACCAGGTGCTACGCATCGGGCAGAATTCGCTTTACTTTGAAGATTATGTGTTGTCCATTCAATATTTCAACCAAGTGATCAAAGTAAAGCCACATTTGGCGAAGCCCTATTTCTTCCGCAGCGTGGCAAAACTCAATCTCGGCGATTACAAAGGGGCTGAGACTGATGCTTCGTTGTGCATTGAGCGTAATCCCTTCATCGTTGATGCCTATCAAGTTCGTGGCGTTGCCCGCCAGAATTCCGGAAAGTTTGCCGAGGCTATTGAAGACTACGATGTGGCTTTGGGTATCCAGCCCGACAGTAAGAATTTCTTGTTCAACAAGGCGTTGTGCCAATTGCAACTCAAGCAATATGGAGCCAGCGATTCCACTTTCCGCTATCTTCTCAAGCACGACAAGAAGAACGAACGCATTTATTTGGGATTGTCGCAAATTTGTATTGAAACGGGCGACACTACCCAGGCTTTGGATTTCATAGGCAAGAGCTTGGAAATTTCAAAGAACTCGTCGACCGCCTATGCAGTGCGGGCTCAAATTGAAGCTCAACACGGCGATTTTCAGGCTGCCGCAGCCGATATGGATTCGCTCATCAAACTCGAGCCTAAGAATGTGAACAACTACATCAACCGTGCATATTTCCGCTATAAGATTGATGATTATTTCGGTTGCTTGAGCGACTACGATTATGCCATCACGCTCGACCCTGATAACACTGCCGCCATCTACAACCGTGCCCAGCTCAATTCCGAAGTGGGTGAGTACGCAAAAGCGATTGCCGACTTCACCACAGTGCTGAATAGTGATTCACAAAACTTCCTGGCACTTTACAACCGTTTGCAACTCTACTTGATGACCGAGCAATACCGCAAGGCATTGGGCGACTACGACCGCATTTTGAAAAAGTATCCAAACTTCGAGTCGGGCTATATGCAGCGTGCAGCCATCAAGCAGAAGCTTGGCGATGCAAAAGGTGCCCAACGCGACAATGAGCGTGCCATCGCCATCTTCAAGCAGAAAGGTATTCGCGTGTCGTCGTTCAATCCTGCAGATATAGAAGTGAAGAAGGCTGAAAAGAAGATGGCTCAGGAAATTGAGGACGCTAAGAAGGGAATAGAACAACCCGAAACTGAAGAGGATATCATTAAGAAATTCAATCAGTTGCTTACGGTCGACGATGACAACGGCTTAAAGCCCGAATACGACAATCGCACGCGTGGTCATATCCAAAACCAGAATGTGGAAATCGACCCGATGCCAATGTTCTTCGTGAGTTACTATAACATAGTGAACAAACTTCATGGCAAGACTCACTACATGAAGGAGATGACCGAGGTGAACGATAGCCGCCTGCTCTCAAAAATGCTTGTGCTTTCGGCTGATGAAATTCAACTCGATTCTGCCACCATCAATAGCCACTTCGAGAATATTGACTATTACAACGGTATGCTGGCGGTGTCGAAGCCTCGTTCGGTCGACTATTTCGGTCGCGCAATGGATTTTATGATGGTGAAAGACTATGAAAATGCCATTGCCGATATCGACCGCGCAATAGCCCTTTCGCCAAAGTTTGCGCTTGCCTACTTCCTGCGTGCCAACGCACACTACATGCAGTATCAACTTGAAAAACGGGAATCTGCCGATGTTACAGCTTCTTCGGCTGATGCGGGCGCTGCGGCTAAATTGTTGGCACAGAACGCCAATAGCGGCAAACTCTCTGCAGTGCTCGATGATTTCAATGAGGTGCTGAAGCTCTCGCCAAAGAATATCTATGCATT
>JAKSMA010000155.1 GCA_024400895.1 Muribaculaceae bacterium
CTACGTTGTTGCTTTCGCGTCGTCCGTCAAGTCTCATATTTGTTTATGCGTTAACATGTTTCTTAAAGGAGAATTTTCTTTTGCAAATATACTGCATTTTCTTTGAAATATGAAATTTGGGGGATTTACATTGCGTTTTGCAAACGATTGCGGAATAGGTGTGAGAAATATTGGGTGGGGATTGTGTGATGTTTGCCAATTTAGCAGTATCTTTGTTATTGAATAATAAATTTCACTTGGCAGATTCTCTCTGCTATACCAATAATGCTTGAGATATGAAAAAATCACTTCCCATTATCAACGACGACCCATGGCTTCAGCCGTTCGCTCCAGCCATTGAAGGCCGACACGAAGATGCGTTGAAAAAGATGAAAGAGCTTGCTGGCGACGGCAAAATCTCCGACTTTGCGAATGCACATAACTTCTACGGCTTGCATCGAACCGATAATGGTTGGACTTTCCGCGAATGGGCGCCAAATGCAACAGATATCTATTTGGTGGGGCCATTCAACAACTGGACTGAATGTGAACCTTACCGAATGAAGCGCCTTGCCGACGGCAACTGGGAAATCAATCTTCCCGCCCGTGCAATGGCTCATGGCGATTTGTTTAAGCTCCATGTGCATTGGAATGGCGGTTGGGGCGAACGCATCCCTGCCTATGCCACCCGAGTAGTGCAAGACGAGGCCACACAGACTTTCTCTGCTCAAGTGTGGAGCCCTGACGAAGCCTACGAATGGAAGGTGAAGGATTTCACGCCATCGGTAGAGCCACTGCTGATTTATGAGTGCCACATCGGTATGGCGCAAAACAAAGAGGCTGTGGGCACTTACGACGAGTTCCGCACCGAAGTGCTCCCGCGTATCGTGAAACTGGGCTACAATGCCATTCAGATTATGGCCATACAGGAGCATCCTTATTATGGTTCGTTTGGCTATCATGTGTCGAGTTTCTACGCAGCGTCAAGCCGCTTCGGCACACCAGAACAACTCAAGCAGCTCATCGATGAGGCTCACGCGCAGGGTGTGGCTGTGATTATGGATATTGTTCACTCTCATGCAGTGAAGAATGAGGCAGAAGGCCTTGGCCGATTCGACGGCAGTTACGACCAGTATTTCTATGGCGACGGGCGTCGAGAGCATCCTGCATGGGATTCGCTTTGTTTCGATTATGGCAAGAATTCGGTTATCAATTTCCTGTTGAGCAACTGCAAATTCTGGCTCGATGAATATAAGTTCGATGGTTTCCGCTTCGATGGCGTTACTTCCATGCTTTATTATAGCCACGGCCTCGGTCAAGCGTTTGGCGGTTACGACGATTACTATGATGGGTCGCAAGACACCAATGCCATCACTTATCTCACCCTTGCCAATGTGCTGATTCACGAGGTGAATCCAAATGCTATCACCATCGCCGAAGAAATGAGCGGTATGCCAGGTTTGGCGCGTGCATTTGAAGATGGTGGCATGGGATTTGACTATCGCATGGCAATGGGTATTCCCGATTACTGGATTAAGACCATTAAGGAAAAGAAGGATGAAGACTGGAAACCCGGGTCAATCTTCTGGGAACTCACCAATCGTCGCGCCGATGAAAAGACCATCAGTTACGCAGAGAGTCACGACCAAGCCCTTGTGGGCGACAAGACCATCATTTTCCGCCTAATCGACAAGGAAATGTATTGGCACATGATGGTGGGCGACAATAATGCCGTTGTCGACCGCGGTATGGCGCTCCATAAGATGATTCGTTTGGCCACAGCCTCCACTATCAATGGTGGTTACCTCAACTTTATGGGCAATGAATGGGGGCATCCTGAGTGGATTGACTTCCCTCGAGAAGGCAATGGCTGGAGCTATAAGTATGCACGCCGTCAGTGGGATTTGGTCGATCGCGAAGATTTGAAATATCAGTTCCTCAATAATTGGGATGCCGATGTGATGCATCTTCTGAGTGGGGCGCAAGGGTTCCAAAACTCGCCTGTTCGAAAATTGTGGGACAAAGACGACGACCAAGTGCTGGCATTTATGCGTGGCGATCTTGTGTTTGTGTTCAATTTCCACCCCTTCAAGTCGTTCTCTGACTACGGCATGCTTGCACCCGCGGGCGAATATGAGCATGTGCTCGATAGCGATAATGCTCGTTTTGGTGGTTATGGCAATATCGATGACACAGTGCATCACCTCACCCAGTCCGACGCACTTTATGATGAAGCGGGATTAGGTTGGCTGAAGCTCTACATTCCATCGCGCAGTGTTCAGGTGCTTCGAATGCTACCTCCAAAGAAGAAGCCTTCGTCAAAGAAGGCTGCTACCAAGAAACCCGCTACCAAGAAACCCGCAGCAAAAAAGGCTACAGCCAAGAAACCCGCGGCAAAGAAATGAAAATGGCACAACGCTGATTGATTCTGAAATCAACAATGTTCTTATAAATACGGCACCACAATTCCGAAAAATTGTGGTGCCATTTTTATTTATGTTGCAGCAGCTGTGGCGCTGTGAACTATTGTCGGGTGAGGATTATTTCTTCTTTTTCTTAGAAGATTCTTCCTTCTTAGAAGATTTCTTGTCGTCCTTTGCCGACTTCTTGTCGTCTTCTTTTTTCTTCTTTGAAGCCTTAGGGATGTTGAGGTTGTCGCCAGGGTGAATCATGTCGGCATTCTTCAGTTGAGGGTTAGCCTTCTTGAGTTGGTCGGTACCCAAGCCATAGCGGTGAGCGATGCGTTCGAGCGATTCACCTTCGCGTACGCTGTGAGAAGATGGATTTGATTCTTCCTTCTTGCCCTTCTTGGTTGACTTCTTATCGTCGTCATCCTTCTTGCCCTTCTTGGTTGACTTCTTGTCATCGTCATCCTTCTTGCCTTTCTTGGCTGACTTCTTGTCGTCGTCATCCTTCTTGCCTTTCTTGGTTGACTTCTTGTCGTCGTCATCCTTCTTGCCTTTCTTGGCAGACTTCTTATCGTCGTCATCCTTCTTACCCTTCTTGCTTGCCTTGGCTGTTTCTTCTTCGGCAGTGCGGCGAGAAGTTTGCTTTTTAGCTTTAGCCTTTTCTTCTTCGATAGCGGCTTTTTGCTTCTTGCTGTTGCTTGCCTCCTTCACTGATACTTCTTCTGCCTTCTGTTTCTTGGATGCGGTGGCAGCTTTTGCTTCAGTTGTTTCTGCTTTTTGCTTTTTAGATGCTGAGCGGGTATCTATTTCGTCGTTCACGCTGTAAGAGCCAGAGCGGCTTGGAGCAGCTTTAGCCTTGGATTCTTTCTTTGCAGGAGCAGGAGCAGCGGTTTCTTTTTTGGCAGCTGCTTGAGCTTGTGCCACTGCTTGCGACTTTGGTTTGGCTTGTGCTGTGGCTGGCTGTTCTGCTTGTGGCGCTTGTGCGCCAGCCACCTTCAATACTTGACCTCTGCTCACATGCTTGCGGTTAAGATTGTTCATGGCCATCAATTCGTCCACGCTCATATTGTATTCTTCAGCAATGCTCTCAATAGTTTCGTCTCTTTTCACCTTGTGGTACTTGCTTTCTCCGCTCTCGCTGTTGCGAACCATAGGAGCGCTTTGTGCCACTGGCTTACTTTGAGTGACTGGTTTGCTTTGTGTCACAGGTTTTTGCTCAACCACCTCTTCCACAGGCTCTACATAAGCGGTTTTCACCACTTTTTCGGTTGTTTCCTTCGGGTCGACCATCTGGTGTGCCACCGTAGATGTGCGGTTGCCTGGCTCTACCACGTCGCGAGTTGCATAGAGGTCTTGGCGATAGCCCATGATGCTGTCTTCCACCATAATGTAGCTATAAATTTGTTGTGATGGGAGAGCGAGCGTGTAGGGATGAGTGTCGCCAGGAATGATGTCGTGACGGTATTGTGGGTTGAGAATTCTGATTTCCTCAATAGGAATGTTGAGCACACTTGAAATTTGGTTGAAGTTCACACGGTGGTGCACCTTCACTGTGTCGATAAGCAAAGGCTTTTTCGACAGTGCAGGGCTGATGTTGTGCTTCTGGTAGTTGTTCATCACATAAGTGGCAGCGATGAAAGCTGGCACATAACCACGGGTTTCGCGTGGCAGATATTCGTAAATCGACCAAAAGTCGGGATTTTCATTGTCTTTGCTCTTTGCACGGCGGAGAGCCTTGTTCACATTGGCTGGACCGCAGTTGTAGGCAGCGATAGCGAGCGACCAGTCGTTGTAGATGCCATAGAGCTGCTTGAAATAACTTGCTGCTGCTTCGCTTGAGCGATATGGGTCGCGGCGTTCGTCCACGAGTGAATTCACTTCAAGGCCGAGCCCTTTACTTGTGTCGACCATGAATTGCCAGAGACCGGCAGCACCGGCGCTCGACACCACGTTAGGGTCGAGAGCCGATTCAATGATAGGAATAAATTTCAGTTCGTGAGGCAGGCCCTCTTTTTCCAATGCCTGTTCAAAGATAGGCATGTAGTAGGGCGACATACCCAGGATTTGCGATAGCATGGTGCGCTCTTTAGTGATGTAACGAGTGATGTACGACTTCACCACCTGGTTGAATGGAAGTTCGATTCCCGAAGGAATGGCTCTGAGGCGCTGAATGTATTCTGCGTCGCTCACTTCTTGTGGTGATTTGTTTTCTACGTTGGCATCCACCACTGCGTAGTTTTGCAAATACCAGTTTTTTTGCATCTCTTGAGTGTTGGTCTCAAAGCTGTAAGGATACACGATGGCTTCATCGGTAATCGATTCCTTCAGCGATAAAATCGACGACTTTTTCTTTGGCCCGGCCGATACTGTGATGGCCACAAGCGCCAATGCGATTAATGCGTTAAATCTGAAATTCTTCATATTACAAGTTCTTGATTTTTATCAAAAATTAAAAGCACACTGAAGTCCAAACGACGGAATCCGGGAGTTCTTCGTGTCGATAGTGGCAGGAGTCACATCCATTGAAAGGTCGGATGAAATATCAAAGTGTGCGAGTGAGGCGTCGACATAGGCGTCGACAATATTTATTAAATACACAGCCACCATACTGATAATGCAGATATCGCGATAGCGGCGGTAGTAAGTTCGTTTGTTACGGAGTGCGCGCGTGAGCCATTCCTTGTCGAGGTCGCTCTCCTTCACTGTTTTCGGGAAGAAGTTCATATAGCTGCGCGTGTTAGGGTCATTGTCGGTGATGTCGCGATATGCTTTGGTGTAGTCGCCCAGCATGCGGTTGTTCCATGCCGTTCCATAACCGAGGCCTACAAATGCACCCACCACGATAGGCAGTTTCCAGTAGCGGCGGTTGTAGATTTGTCCCAAACCGGGGCAAAGTGCCGACAGCCACATGGCTCGTTTAGGGTCGGGGTTGAATACACGGAGTCGGCCCAAATTGGTGGCAGAGGCAGTATCGGGGACGAAAGTGGCGCCTGCGAGAATCAGTGAATCGCTGGCAACGAACTTTACGGTATCGCCCGACTCGTCGAGCACAGGGCTACGCTGATAAGCGGTAGAAGGAGTGGCCATCACCGTGTCGGAAGGTGGGGTGATTTGCTTGTGAACGCCTGTGCGTGTGCGCACGGGTTTGTCGACGCCTGTGTTGCTCTGTGCACTTGCACCTACAGAGCAAACCACAAGCAGGCAGAGTGTAACCACTGTGCCTACTAATGTGCGAATATGTGACTTAAACGTTTTTCTCACAAGGGGTTGTCATTTTCTTTGGCGACTTTGCGCCGCTTCAGAAATTGTATTTAGTTTTTTAATTTGTCAAAGATACGAATAATTCTCTCCAATTCCTCTTCGTTTTTGAAAGGAAATGTAATTTTTCCTTTACCGTCTTGGTTGCAGGCAAATGAAACTGCCACGCCGAACGACTTGCTCAAGTGCTTTTTCAGCACGTCGTAGTCGGCATTGTTGACTTTGGCAGCTTTTGGCTTTGCTGGAGCATCGCCACTTTCGGCATTCATTTCTTTTGCTCTTTGCTCTACTTGGCGCACCGAAAGCCCCTTTTTCAGAATTTCGTTGTAGAGTTTCAGCTGCATAGTGGGTTTCTCAACAGAGAGCAGTGCTCTGGCATGGCCCATATCCACAGCTTTGTCACGCA
>JAKSMA010000156.1 GCA_024400895.1 Muribaculaceae bacterium
ATATTTGACGCGCGACGGTGATGCGGAACAGCAGCTCTGCAGCAACGCTTATGACGCGCTGGGCAGGCTTTCTTCGCAGTGCCTTGGCGGTGTTGATGCTTTGCTGAGCTCGCTATAGGCTCGGTTCGCATCATACGCCGTCGCCGACGGCTTGTGGGGGTTAGCCAGTTTTGATGCGATTGCCCTTCATTAACTCAGAAAAAAGCACTATATTTACCGAAAATTTCAAAACACATCATCACATGAAAAAAATCATTACCCTTTCCATATTTCTGATAATGGCCACCGTAAGCATGGCGGCAACACATATCTACCAAGGTGCTAACGCCTACTACAACAACATTCTCTACACTTGGGACGGCAAGCACCTCTATCAAGGCGCCAACACCTATTACAACAACATCCTGCTCACCTACGACGGCAAGCACGTGTATGAAGGCGCCAACACCTACCACAACAACATTCTCTACACTTGGGATGGCAAGAAACTCTATCAAGGAGCCAACACCTATTACAACAGCATTCTGCTCTCCTACGACGGCAAGCACATTTACCAAGGTGCCAACACCTACTACAACAACATCCTCTACACCTACGATGGCAAGCACCTCTACCAGGGAGCCAACACTTATCACAACAGCATCATGCTCACATTCAGTGCCCCCATCCCTATCCCTGTATTAATCGTCATCAGCATGTGATTCTTTGCACTCCACCAGGAATGCGCCCCCTATGAAAAGTTAAATTATACCAATATGAGAGAAAACCTCGGCCACGAAATTGGTGGTTCGGGGTTTTTGCTGTAACTTTGTGAGTTAATAGCGGCACTGTGCCGTTATCTTAAATAATAACAAATAATTAGTTTAGCCCGGCTACCCGGGTCCGGCAACAAAACAAATTCAAAAAATTATGGCAAAACAAGAAGACGTTTTCAAGAAAATTGTATCACACGCTAAAGAGTATGGTTTCGTGTTCCCTTCAAGTGAAATCTACGATGGCCTCGGTGCTGTTTACGACTATGGCCAAAACGGCGTGGAGATGAAAAACAACATTAAGCGCTACTGGTGGGAAGCTATGACTCTGCTCCACGAAAACATCGTGGGTATCGACTCAGCTATCTTCATGCACCCTACCATCTGGAAGGCAAGCGGACACGTTGATGCATTCAACGACCCATTGGTTGACAACCGCGACTCAAAGAAGCGCTACCGTGCCGATGTGCTCATTGAAGACGAAATCGCAAAAATAGAAGAGAAAATCAACAAGGAAGTTGAGAAGGCTGCTAAGCGTTTTGGCGAAAGTTTCGACGAGGCCATGTTCCGTCAAACCAACCCTCGCGTGCTCGACCACCAAAAGAAGCGCGACGAATTGCACCAACGCTTTAGCGATGCAATGAACGCCAACGACCTCAAGGAACTCCGTCAAATCATTGAAGACTACGGAATCGTTGACCCAATCTCTGGCACAAAGAACTGGACCGACGTTCGTCAGTTCAACCTCATGTTCAAGACTGAGATGGGCTCAAGCGCTGATTCCACTATGAATGTTTACCTCCGCCCAGAAACCGCACAAGGTATCTTCGTGAACTTCCTCAACGTGCAAAAGACTGGTCGCATGCGCATTCCATTCGGTATCGCTCAAATCGGTAAAGCATTCCGTAACGAAATCGTGGCTCGCCAATTCATTTTCCGCATGCGCGAATTCGAACAGATGGAAATGCAATTCTTCGTTCGCCCAGGTGAAGAACTCGAATGGTTCAAGACTTGGAAGGAATTCCGCCTCAAATGGCACAAGGCACTTGGCATGGGCGACGAAAAGTATCGTTACCACGATCACGAAAAGCTCGCTCACTATGCAAATGCAGCTACCGACATCGAATTCAAGATGCCATTCGGCTTCAAGGAAGTGGAAGGTATTCACAGCCGCACCGACTTCGACTTGAGCCAGCACGAAAAGTTCTCAAAGAAGAAAATCCAATATTTCGACCCAGAACTCAACAAGAGCTACACTCCATACGTAATCGAAACCTCTATCGGCGTGGACCGCATGTTCCTTTCAGTGCTCTGCTCAAGCTACGAAGAGCAAGTGCTTGAAGGTGGCGACACTCGCGTAGTGCTCCACCTGCCTAAGGCATTGGCTCCTGTGAAATGCGCTATCCTCCCATTGGTAAAGAAGGACGGTCTGCCAGAAAAGGCTCATGAAATCATGAACCTCCTGAAGTTTGACTTCGCTTGCCGCTACGACGAAAAAGACTCTGTAGGTAAGCGCTACCGCCGCATGGACGCAATTGGCACTCCTTACTGTATCACCGTCGACGGTCAAACTCTCGAAGACAACACCGTGACTATCCGCGACCGTGAAACTATGGAACAACAACGCGTTTCTATCGAAGAACTCCACGCTATCATCAGCAAGGAATGTAGCCTCAACAGCCTGTTGAAGAAACTCGTGTAATTTCAATTTCAAAAGCGGAGAAAATGAAAAAATTCCCTTTACTGATAATGATGCTGCTGGTGGCGTGCTCGGTTTTCACCTCCTGCATGGGCGATGAGAATGTCGACACTTCATGGCGCGATGCCAACCTGAAATTCTACCAGGACCAGTTGCAGCTGAAGGATAAAGACGGACAACCATTCTACAAGGTGATGGTGGCTTCATGGGACCCTAACGCACAAGTGCTGATGCACTGGTTCAACGACCCTAACACCACCGCCAAGAATCTGTCTCCGCTCTATTCGTCGACTGTGGATGTAAAGTATCGCCTCACTATGTATGATGGCACGCCTAAGGACTCGTCGTTCAACATGACAGCAGCCTATGGCGACAGCATTTTCCGCACCAAATTCAGTAGTGTAATCAACGGCTGGCCAATCGCCATCACCAAGATGCACATCGGCGACAGCTGCCGCGTGGTGGTTCCTTACAACCAAGGTTATGGTGCTTACGACTACGGAGGCATCAAGGGCTACTCTACTTTGGTGTTCGACATCAAACTCGTAGGCATTCCTTTCTACGAAGCAAAGCCATAAAATAGCCAAAGAGTTATTCCACGATAAAAATTTCAGGCGCCCCGATTTGATTTCGGAGCGCCTGAATTATTTTTCAGAATTATTGATTATCAGGATGTCAGACCTTATCAAATCTCTAACATCTAATGTCTAATCTCTAATCTAATTTTTCAATTCTTCAATTCTCAGTTTCTTTGGGCCGTTCATTGCCACTCTCACCTTGGCGGTGAAAGTCTTATCGCCACGGGTCCATGCCACGTCAAACCAATGGTTGCCAGCATCCCTCACCGACTTGAGCTCGTAGCGAATGCGATTGCCATCTTCATCGTTGGCTTCCGATGGACCGCCATTCATACTGGTAAGCTGACTGAGCACCTTGTTCGTGACATCGCCGCCAATGCTTGTGCTCACATTTGCGCCACGATTAAGCGCACGAATATAATCGGCCATCACGCGGTCGGCAAAAGGCTTGGCATCCTTTTCGATGTCGACTTCTGGAGCATATTTTTTAGCGTTGTTTATACTGTCCAAGCGCTTATCAATAAAGGTGTCGAGATCGAGCATGTGCTGCGTTTCAGCTGCAAAAACAGAGTCGGCATGGTGTACAGAGTCAATCGAGTCTTGCTGCGCTTGTGCAGCCTTTTCCTCTGCACTTTTCCCGCAAGCATTGCCGCCAATCACGAGCGCTGCCATTGATGCAGCCAAGAAATAAAAACTTCTTCTCATTGCAAATTTATTTTCATAAGCGTAGGGACGCACGCCCGAAAGCATCGTCCCTACTGCAATCATTATTTGTTGTGTTGGAGCGTATTACCAAACGATAGCGCGGTCGGCAGGTGCCAGCCACATCTTGTCGCCTTCCTTCACACCGAAAGCTTCATAGAAGGTGTCGATGTTGCGAAGGGTGGCATTCACACGGTTGCGACCGATTGAGTGTGGGTCGCTCTTGGTTTGCTGATAGATAGCCTCTTCGGTAATGTGTTCAGCCCAGATGCGGCCATAACTCAAATAGAAGCGTTGAGCTGGAGTGAAGCCATCGGTTTCTTTTGCTTGTTGATATTGTTGAGTGGTCTTGAATGCATCGAAAGCAATGCGCAAGCCACCTTGGTCGGCAATGTTTTCACCAAGGGTGAGATGGCCGTTAGCCTTGAGGTCGCCCACCACAGTGATTTGGTCGAATTGAGCAGCGAGTTTTTCTGCTGCTGCAGTGAAGCGTTCGCTATCGCCAGCAGTCCACCAGTCCACCATATTGCCTTCGGCATTGAAGTTACGGCCCTGGTCGTCGAATCCGTGAGTCATTTCGTGACCGATTACCACGCCGATAGCGCCATAGTTGGTAGCATCGTCGGCGTTCACATCAAAGAAAGGAGCTTGAAGGATAGCCGCTGGGAAGCAGATTTCGTTGGTAGTTGGGTTATAGTAAGCGTTCACGGTTTGTGGAGTCATTCCCCATTCGCTCTTGTCGACTGGTTTGCCAAACTTTTCAAGATTGCGGAGAGTTTCCACATACGATGCTGCGCCCACATTTTCGTAGAGCGACTTTGCTGGGTCGATAGTGAGTTTGCTGTAGTCGCGCCACTTGTCGGGATATCCCACCTTCACGGTGAACGAGTTGAGTTTCACCAATGCATTGATTTTGGTAGTATCGTTCATCCAAGTGAGGTTGGCGATGCGAGTAGCAAGTGCCTTGCGAAGGTTTTCAATAAGTTTCAGCATCTTCGCCTTGCTTTCGCCAGCGAAATACTTATCTACATAGAGTTCGCCCACAGCTTCACCGAGAAGGCTGTTAGGGAAACCGAGTGCACGTTTCCAGCGAGGCTTTTGTTCTTTCTGTCCATTGAGCATACGACCGTAGAAGTCGAAGTTGGCATTAATGAAATCATCGCTCAACACGCCTGTAGCGCTCTTGATGATGGTGCCAGCCACATAATCTTTCACCTCTTGTTCTGTGAGTGTGCTCATCAGCTTTTGAGCCACAGCCATCACTTTAGGTTCGGTGAGAATCACTTGCTTCACACCCTTCACGCCCATCAACTCGAAGTAGTTTGTCCAATTCACTGCAGGGTATTCAGCCTGGAGCATTTCGATGGTGTAGATGTTGTAGAGTTTGTTGTAATCGCGAGCTTCTGCACGGCTCATCTTTGCTTCTGCAAATTGGTATTCAATGTTGTAGATAGTCTTTGAAGCCTTCTCTGCCTCTTTTTTCTTGTATCCGCTGAGCATGAAGAGCTTCACCAAGTAGGCACGATAAGCCTCTTGCTTCTTCTTGCTGTCGGCGTCGGTGTTGAGGTAGTAGTCGCGGTCGGGCAGACCTGATGTACCGGCGCTGAGCCACATCACATTCAGGTCGCTATTCTTCAAGTCGGTATCAACACCAATGCCGAAGAATGGGTTGCCGTGATAAAGGTGCTGATTGGCAATGAAAGCGGTGAAATCAGCCTTCTTTGAAAATGCCTTCACTTTTGCGAGGTCGGCTTGCAATGGTGCTGCACCTTCATTGTTCAGACGGGTGCTATCCATCGCCATATTGTAGAGGTCAGCCACCTTTTGGCCAACGCTTCCGAAAGCGTGCTTTTCCTTCGCGAGGTTTTCGAAGAGTTCGCGAATTTGCTTACGGTTGGTTTCTGCCAAATCGTCGAACACACCGTAACTTGAATATTCAGGTTTCATTGGGTTGGCCTTCAACCAACCACCACCGGCATACTGATAGAAATCATCGCCTGGTTTCACGCTCATATCCATATCAGCCTTATTCACGCCGTGAACAGGAGTTTGAGCATCGGCCGACATCGCTGCGAGAGCGAGTGCTGCCATCATTGTGATTTTCTTCATCATTTTAATTTTATGTTTTTGATTTTAATTTATTTACAAATCTTTTGCCTAATAGACGCACACTTCGCCTAATAAGCTACATTAAGATTGCAAAATTACAAAAAAAAGCCCAATCCCCTCCCCTAATACACCGATTTTATACAAATAAAAGTCTACGAGTCAACGAGATTTCGAGGATTCGAGATTTC
>JAKSMA010000157.1 GCA_024400895.1 Muribaculaceae bacterium
TCCGACCTCATGCAAGAGGCATTCAGTGCCGACGAACTATACATCCGCGTGAGCGAACTGCTGAAGAGCAAACACATCAAGCACCTGATTGGTATCGGGCCTGACATGTGTCGCTACGGGCGCTATTTCTCGAGCATCAACGCACAGTTCTACAGCAGCGTGGCTGAATTCCTCGACAAGAAGTCGGCTGGCGATTTCGAAGACGAGACCATTCTGGTGAAGGGCGCTCCAGAATTTGAATTCGAGCAGATTCTCGACCTGCTGGAGGTGAAGCAACACCAAACTGTGGAAGAGGTCGACCTCAATGCATTGGCGCACAACTTCAAGTTTTTCCGTTCGTTTATCAAACCCGAAACCAAAGCCGTGGGCATGGTGAAGGCAAGCGGATATGGCGCAGGCAGTTACGAAATTGCCAAAACGCTGCAAGATGCCGGCTGCGACTACCTCGCTGTGGCGGTGCAAGACGAAGGCGTGGACCTGCGCAAGGCGGGAATCACGATGCCCATCATCGTGCTCAACCCATCGGTGGTCAACTACAAGGCTATGTTTACCCACCATCTTGAGCCTGAAGTCTACAGCATAGAAGAATGTCGCTCGCTCATTAAGGAGGGGGCGAAATATGGAGCACATGAGTTCCCTGTGCACATCAAGCTCGACACTGGCATGCACCGGCTCGGTTTCACCAAGGAGCAACTGCCCGCACTCATCGAGTTGCTGAAAAGCCAGGAGGTCATCAAACCGGCATCCATGTTCTCTCACCTTTGCGTGGCCGACGAGCCTTCGCAAGACGCCTACTCAGAGCAGCAGTTTGCCTATTTCGAAGAGTGCACAGCTATGGTTCAGAAAGAATTTAGCCACTATATCTTGCGCCACATTCTCAACACCGCCGGCATCGTCCGCTTCCCCGAAAAGCAATTCGACATGGTGCGTATCGGCATTGGCCTCTACGGCATCAAAACGCTTGAAGGGCCTTCCGAAGATGCACTCAAACCGGTGTCGTCGCTCCATTCTGTGGTCATCTCCATCAAAGAATGGCCTGCCGGCACCACTATCGGATACGGCCGCCATGGTGTGCTTAACCGCACTTCCCGCATCGCCACCGTCACCATTGGCTATGCCGACGGCTTCGACCGCCACTTTGGCAACGGCCATGTGAACATGTGGGTGAACGGCACGCTCTGCCCCACCATTGGCAATGTGTGTATGGATGCTGTGATGATTGATGTGACCGACGCCCAATGCGAAGTGGGCGACATCGTGGAAATCTTTGGCGAACATGTGCCTGTAGAAGTGCTCAGCGATGTGCGTGGCACAATCCCTTACGAAATTCTCACCAGCGTTTCGCCTCGTGTGAAGCGTGTATATTATCGCGAATAATTTTCATTCACTACACACAATACAACTATGAAACTCAGTAAAATATTTCTCTCTGTTGCCGCATTGAGCGCCATGTGCGCCCAAGCCGAATCGTTTGAGGCTGGTGGCATCCACTTCACCACCACAGGGGCAAACTCTGTGAAAGTCGACCGAGTGCCTGCCGACAAAGCCGTCACCAGTCCCTACAAGGGCGTGTACATCATTCCCGAACAGGTGTACTTCGACGGGGCAAACTACAATGTCACCGCCATTGCCGACAGCGCGTTCTACCAGTCGAAAGCCACCGAAATACAGGTCCCTAACTCGGTGAAGACAATCGGAGAAGGTGCTTTCGCATATGCCTCCGACCTCACAAGCGTAACGCTGCCGCTCAACCTTAATGCGGTGTCGAAACTGATGTTGGCTGGCACAAGCGTGGTGAATGTGGCGGTGCCTGAAGGCGTGAAAAACATTGGTTGGGGTGCTTTCCAGTCCTGCGGATTGCTCCACACCATGCTGCTGCCTTCCACCACCAAGAAGATTGAGGCTTATGGCTACAACAACTGCCACAACCTCTACGAAATCTATTGTGCTGCTCCCGCAGCTCCCGAGGCAAGTGGATGGGCCATCTTCATTGGCCTCAGTGGCATCGATGTAATTGTGCCCGACGAGGAAGCTGTGGAGAAATATGCGGCAAACGCCATTTGGGGCAACGAGGAAACTTTCACGCTCTACCCAAGCGAGGACGTATCTATCAGCATGACAGGTGAAGTGGAGAAATACAACGACCAATATATGCGTTTCGCATTGGGCAACAATCTGGCATACAAAATCTATAAAGGCGACGAACAAATCGCTCTCACTGCTGCCGACTACTATTATGTGCCTATCACTGCAGAAGGTGCTGAATACACCATCGTACCAACAGATATGATGAACGATGCCGACCCCACTACGGTTATCATTGAGCCATCGGCTGTGAAGAATGTTATCGCCGACTACGATTTGCCTAAAGTCTACGGTCGCGACGGCGCTATCCACATCCATGGCAACACCCATGGCGACATGGTCACCGTTTTCGATATGTATGGCCGACTCTGCTTCCGCCGCCACACCAATGGCGATGAAGTAATCACCCTCGACAAGGGCATCTACATCGTGCTCGTGGGCAACCATCCTACTAAAGTACGCCTATGATTACTGCCGACGACGAGAAATACATGCGCATGGCGCTCCGCGAAGCCGAAGCCGCTAAAGAAGCCGACGAGGTGCCCATCGGTGCCGTGATTGTGTGCCGCGGGCGTGTCATTGCACGTGGACACAACCTCACCGAAACCCTGACCGATGTCACCGCTCATGCCGAAATGCAAGCCATCACATCGGCAGCCACCTTCCTTGGCGGGAAATATCTCACCGACTGCACGCTCTATGTCACCGTTGAGCCTTGCCTGATGTGTGCCGGGGCTTTGGGATGGAGTCAAATCAGCCGTATCGTTTATGGCTGTGCCGACGACAAGCGCGGCTACCACACTTTCTGCCAAAAACCTTTCCATAAAAAAGCTGTGGTCGAAGGCGGAGTGCTTGCCGACGAATGCGCTGCGCTGATGACCGATTTCTTTAGCCACAAACGATAAACAACACATTATAAACAATTATAGAGATGAATACAAAAAATCGATTCTTTGCATCTGGCGGGCGGCTGGTGGCAAGCGCCTTTATGGTGGCGGGTGCGCAGCAAAACATCACCAGTTCCGGGCCCTCAATCAAAGTGCAAACCGACACAGTGAAGGTGATGAGCAAAAAGATGAACCGCGAAATCAAGGCTGTGGTGGTGCTGCCAAACCAGCATCTCGACAACCCCACCGACAGTTTCCCCACCGTGTATGTGCTTCATGGAGCATGGGGCAGTTACCAAGACTGGCCAACCAAGAAAAGCCTTGAGCCCATCGCCACAAAATATGGCGTGGTCATCGTGTGCCCCGACGGGCAGGACAGCTGGTACTTCGATTCGCCAATCGACCCAAAGATGCAGTTCGAAACCTTCATTAGCAAAGAACTCGTAGAATATGTTGATTCACACTACCGCACATTCCGCAATCCTAAGATGCGCGCCATCACCGGACTGAGTATGGGTGGCCATGGTGCACTTTGGAATGGCTTCCGTCATCCCGATGTGTTTGGCAACTGCGGTAGCATGAGCGGTGGCGTGGATATCACAAAATTCCCCAGCAAGTGGAAAATCGACTTGCGCCTCGGAAAATTCGAAACCAACCAGCAAGTTTGGGCCGAGCACACCGTCATCAGCCTCGTGCCCACACTGAAGGCCGGACAGAACATCATCATCGACGATGGCTCATCCGACTTCTTCTACGAAGTGAACTGCAACCTGCACAAGGCATTGCTCGATGCAAAAATCCCACACGACTTCACCATACGTCCCGGAGGTCACACTTGGGACTACTGGACCAACTCCCTCGACTACCACATGCTCTTCTTCACCAAAGCCTTCACCAAATAAAAACATTGGCAATTTGCCACTTTTCAACATAAATTTAGGGGTTCCTTTTGTGGGAATTCCCTAATTTTTGTATATCTTTGCGGACAGAAATAACAATTTGTCAATTCTTCATTTCTTTGAGTATGGAAACCAAACGACCAAAAATCCTTATCATCTACACCGGTGGCACTATCGGCATGATGGAGAATCCCGTTACACATACCCTGCAACCTTTCGATTTCTCTCATCTGATGGAGAATGTGCCGAAGGTGCAACTGCTCGACTACGATATCGACAATATCCAGTTCAGCTCACCTATCGACAGCAGCAACATGAATCCTCAGCACTGGAGCGAAATAGCAAAGGCTATCGAAAAGAACTACGACAAATATGATGGTTTCGTGGTGCTACACGGCACCGACACAATGGCGTTTACTGCTTCGGCACTTAGTTTCATGCTTGAGAATTTAAGCAAGCCGGTCATCATCACCGGGTCGCAACTCCCTATCGGCGAAGTGCGTACCGACGGCGAAGAAAACCTGATTACCGCTCTTCAAGTGGCTGCAGCAACCGATGCCGCCGGCAATGCGATGATTCAGGAAGTGGCTATTCTGTTTGAAAACTATCTGTGGCGTGGCAATCGTAGCACGAAGATGAGCGCCGACAACTTCAACGCATTCCGCAGCAACAACTATCCAGAATTGGCAAAAATCGGTCTGGGCATCCTTTTCCACGAAGAAGCGCTCTATCGCTTGCCATCAAAGCGTCCGCTGAAGGTGCGCTACGATATGGACCCGAATGTGATGTTCATCCAGCTCAATCCCGGCATGACTCCTGAAATCCTCAACCATTTGCTCCACACGCCTAACATCAAGGGCATCGTGCTGAAAACCTATGGCGCGGGCAATAGCCCCAGCGAACCTTGGTTCACACAGCTTATCAACGAAGCCAACGAGCGCGGCATCGTCATCCTCAATGTTACGCAATGTGTGAATGGCGGCGTGAAGCAATCGCTCTACGAAACCGGCGACTGCCTCAGCCAGGCTGGCGTGGTGAGCGGACACGACATCACCAGCGAAGCTGCCATCACTAAACTTATGTATCTGTTCGGACTTGGGCTCCCATCCGAAACGGTAAAAACTTACCTCCAAAGCGCCATCTGCGGTGAGGTAACCATCCAAAACTAAAAATCAGCCACACCATTCCTGCACTGACAAGAAAACCACATATTAAGGCTTTCTTCTCACAAGTTGCATCACGGCAATGAAATGCCAATCAACTCTGCAAAAAAGGAAACTGAGAAAGAATATCTGAATTGTGGTGTGTGGGGTTCTGTATTTTTTTTGTAACTTTGTGGGATAGATTTAGACATAAAAATTCAATGGACAAAAAAATGATAAATGTTGCCATCGACGGCACATCTTCAAGCGGCAAGAGCACCATGGCTAAGGCTTTGGCCAAGACTGTGGGCTATACCTATATCGACACCGGTGCGATGTATCGCAGCGTGGCACTGTTCTGCTTGCGCCACGGCCTCATCACCGACGGCAAAGTGGATGTGGAGCAATTGATTCCAATGCTTCCTGAAATCAAGATTACATTCAAGATTGAAGACGGAAAGCAAATCACCTATCTCAACGACGAGAATGTGGAAAACGAGATTCGCGGACTTGAAGTGTCGAACAATGTGAGCCCTGTGGCAGCTATTGCCGAAGTGCGCCATGCCATGGTGCGCCTCCAACAAGAGATGGGCAAAAACAAAGGCGTGGTGATGGACGGCCGCGACATTGGCACCGTGGTTCTCCCTGATGCCGAAATCAAGCTCTATGTGACCACCAGCCCCGAGATTCGTGCACAACGCCGATTCGACGAAATGCGCGCAAAAGGCGACACCAGCGTCACACTCGACGACATCATCGCCAACGTGAAGATGCGCGATCACATCGACATGACTCGCAAAGAAAGTCCATTGCGCAAGGCCGACGACGCTGTGGAAGTGGACAGCGGCAAGTTTGCATCAGCCGAAGAGCAAATC
>JAKSMA010000158.1 GCA_024400895.1 Muribaculaceae bacterium
TACCGATGCTCAACACGAAAGGCGGTATTGCCATGTTTAATGCTGAAGTTACAGGTATTTCGCATGAGCGTATGCGTCCACGTGTCAGTGAAACTGCTATGTGGATGTGGGGACTTTATTTGTTCTACACAGTGCTGCTGGCGTTTTTACTGATTCTCGGCCCGATGGATGCGTTCACGGCTGTTTGTCATACCCTGTCGACGGTGTCGACAGGTGGATTCTCTACAGTCAATGACTATGCAACAATTGCAGACCCTTACAGCAACAGTATGATTCTGATATTCATGTTTGTGTGTGGTGTCAACTTTGCTCTTGTTTTTGCTGTGGCAAAGCGTAATGGCTGGAAGGCTGTTAAAAACAGCACCACCTTTAAGTGGTATTCGCTGGTGGTGCTCGTCACCTCATTTATTATTGCAGCCCGAATGCTTCATCACGATATGGCGCTGAACAACAGCAAGGGACAGCCATTGTTTAGCGATGTGGATTTGGTCAACCATGCGCTTCGTGCGGTGTTTGATACTGTTTCGGCAATTACTTCTACGGGTTATGCAGCAGTGGATTTTGAGCACTATGGAACCTTCGTTTCGTTCACCATCATGGTGGTGATGTTTTTCGGTGGTATGGCAGGCTCCACAGCCGGCGGCGCGAAAATCGACCGTATGATTGTGATGATAAAGAATATCCGCAACGAATTCTATAAAGTGATTCACCCCAATGCTGTAACAGCAGTGAGAGTGGATGGACGTGCCGTTCCGCAGTTTTTGGTTTCGCGAGTTGTGGCATTCCTATCCATATTCATATTCTATATGGTGGTGATGGCACTGATTTATAACTTTCTCGGTTTGGACAACCCCTTTGATGCATTCTTCACATCAATGTCGTGCATCAGTAATGTGGGCTTGAATATTGTCAATGATTTGGATGCTATTCATCCTGTGGCAAAGTGGCTGATGTCGCTTGAAATGCTTGTGGGCCGTTTGGAATTGTTCACAGTGCTGGTATTGTTCACGAGAGATTTCTGGTTTGAGGACTAATAAAAAAATAATATTGAAATAATTCAACTTTATATACAATGAGAAAAGACACAACATTTAACCCCGATCTTACGGGTGTTCAGAACGAAGCTCGTAGAGAGCAGGAAGCAAAAAAGCAGGCGGAAGAGCAAGAGCTCACAGTGCGTCAGCGAATCTCTTCATTCTTCAAGGACCGTCGTACGCGAATAGTTATCGGTACGGTATTCTTCCTTGTAGGTGTGTTTCTGGGTGTGGCATTCATTTCGTTCTGCCTGGGCGCGGGTGATGTGGATCAGAGCATAACTGTGGATTCGGCAATTGCAAATGCACGACAAGGAGTGCCTACGCGTAACATTATGGGAACATTGGGTGCTTCCGCATCAGAGTTTTTCATCCGCCAGGGCTATGGTTTGGCATCGTTTGTGCTGGTTATCTGGTGCTTGTGTTTGGCATATCGTTTTGTCAGAGCAGGAAAGAAGGTGCTCTTCTTCTCTTTCTCGTTGATATGCTTGTTCTCAATGTTTGCATTCTCATTGATAATCAGTGCTTGCACTGCACCTTTCAATATTGCCACTTTCCCGTTGGGCGGTAATTTTGGTAAAGAATTCAATGAACTGCTAATCGGCCTTGTAGGATTATATGGCATGATGGGTATCAATGTGTTTGTAGCATTCTTGTGGTTGATTATTACCTACAAAACCATCAAGATGATGTATCGCGCATTGAAAGAACGCATAATCCCTCAACGTCAGTTCAATGGCGAAATTATTGAGCAAGAGGATGAACAGGCCAACACTCGCGCAGGTTTCTTGGGAGATGACCACAAGAATGAACCAAAGAAACCAGAGCCAGTGGTAGTGCCACGTCCGGAGAAGAGACCTAAGCAGAAACAGTCGCAAAAAGATACCACAGTGCTCAAGCAAGGAGGTGATCCCACCACTGGCAATCTGTTTGGCTCGGCCGAGGGAGAACTTAATAAAAATGACCCTACTTACGAGTATGCCCACTATCGTTTCCCACCACTCGATTTGCTTGCTCCTGCCACAATGGGTGTGAGTGTGGATGCTTCTGAACAGGAAAGCAATAAGCAACGCATTACCGAAACGCTCAATAACTACGGCATCAAAATCAAGAAAATTGATGTGCATGTAGGTCCTACTGTCACACTGTTTGAAATCGTTCCGGAAGATGGCGTTCGTATTGCCAAGATTCGTGGTTTGGAAGACGACATTGCATTGAGCCTCGCAGCATTAGGTATTCGTATCATAGCTCCAATGCCTGGTCGTGGCACTATCGGTATTGAAGTGCCAAACCGCGATCCTCAAGTGGTGCCTATTCGTCGTGCACTGGAGGACCCAAAATTCCGTAATACGAAATATAAGCTTCCTATGGCAATCGGTTGCACAGTGTCGAACGAACTCTTTGTGGCCGACCTCACCAAGATGCCTCACTTGCTCGTAGCAGGTGCCACTGGTAAAGGTAAATCAGTGGGCTTGAATACTATTATCGCTTCATTGCTCTATAAGAAGGGTCCTTCAGAATTGAAGATGATTCTCGTTGACCCTAAGCGTGTGGAATTTAGCGTGTATGCCGATTTGGAAAAATACTACTTCGCTCGTGTGCCGGGTGAAGAACGCTGCATCGTTACCGACCCAGCTAAGGTGGTGAAGACGCTCAACTGCCTCGTGCAGGAAATGGAAAACCGCTACAGTGTGCTTGAAGAAGTGAAGGTGCGTAAACTTGAAGACTACAACGAAAAGTGGCGCAAGGAACTTCGTGAAGTGCTTGATGCCAATGGCAAGAAGAAATACAAGTTTATGCCTTACATCGTTTGTATCATCGATGAGTTTGCCGATATGATTATGACTTCGGGCAAGGAAGTGGAAACACCAATCGTGCGTATCGCTCAGAAGGCTCGTGCGGTAGGTATTCACCTTATCGTGGCCACTCAGCGCCCGGCTGCAAATGTCATCACTGGTAACATCAAGGCAAACATTCCTGGCCGTATGGCATTTGCCGTATCGCAGATGATGGATAGCCGCATTATTCTCGACCGTCCAGGTGCACAGAACCTCATTGGACGTGGCGATATGCTCTTCTCGGTAGATGGTGATATCACCCGTTTGCAATGTCCATTTATCGACACTCCTGAAATTATTAAGATTTGCGATTATATCAAGCAACAAGAAGATGAAGACTTGGATGTGAATCACGAAGAGCCATACGAATTACCTGAGTATGTTGGCGCTACTGAAGGTGGCGACGACGGCTTCGGAGGTGGCGCAGGAGGTAATCTAAATGACCGCGACACCCTCTTTGAAGAAGCTGCTCGATGGGTGGTGACCGCCAATGTGGCTTCAACCTCTTCTCTCCAGCGCCGTTATGGTATTGGATACAATCGTGCAGGCCGAATTATGGACCAATTGGAGGCTGCCGGAATCGTAGGCCCTTCAAGTGGCGGTAAACCTCGCAACGTGTTGATGAGTCCAATGGATGTAGATCAAATGTTTGCAACAAGTTTTAAAAACAATTAGAGCGATGAAAAAGTTAATGACAATGGCAATGTTGCTGATGGTGGCAATGTGCTGCCAAGCCCAAAACGCAACACAAATATTCGACCGCACAGTGGCCGCTTACAAGGCTGCCGGTGCAGTGAGTGCAAATTATAGTATGGGTTCTTCTCGCGGTACAATCGTGATGAAGGGCAGTCAATTTCGTATCCTCGCCAACAACTTGAAATCGTGGTACGATGGTAAGACTCAATGGACTTATTCTACTGCTACTGACGAAGTTAACGTATCGACACCATCTGCTCAACAACTGGTGATGGTGAATCCTCTGGCTGCCGCTCAAACCCTCAAGTCGGGCTACAGCATGAGTGCGAAGAAGAATGGCTCAGGCTATGTGCTTACCCTGAAGCCAAAGGCTAAAAGCAATGTGACTTCAGTCACGCTTTATATCTCTTCGGCTTATGTGCTGACCAAGGCAGTTTACACCACAAAGAAGGGTAGCGAAACGCTGACAATTAGCAACTACAAGACTAAGGTGTCGACTACTGCTGCAACTTTCAAATTCGACAAAAAGCAAGTTCCTGCAGGCACTGAAGTGGTGGATTTGCGCTAAAAATCAAAAATTTATATTTATTTAACAAATAGGCAGGAGTCACATCGGTTGATGCATTGCACTCCTGCTTTTTCTTCCAAAAATCACGAACAATGGAAACTACAAAATGCCTTATTATTGGTTCTGGTCCTGCGGGCTACACGGCAGCCATCTATCTTTCTCGTGCAGGGATTAATAGTGTGCTTTATTCAGGTATTCAGCCCGGTGGCCAGCTCACTCAGACTACCACCATAGAGAATTATCCAGGCTTCCCTGATGGGGTAGAGGGATTTGATTTGATGGAGAAAATGCGTCAGCAGGCTGTGAATGTGGGTGCAGAGATTCGTTCGGGTGCAATCACGGCTATAGATTTGTCGGTGCGTCCGTTTGTTGCCACAATTGATGGCGATGCTCAGATTGCTGCCGACTCTGTGATTATCGCAACCGGTGCATCTGCAAAATATCTTGGATTGGCCGATGAAAAGAAATATGCAGGTATGGGTGTTTCGGCTTGCGCCACTTGCGATGGTTTCTTCTATCGCAAGAAAGTGGTGGCTGTGGTTGGCGGTGGCGATACCGCTTGTGAAGAAGCACACTATTTGAGCAATCTTGCCAAAAAGGTGTATATGATTGTTCGCAAGCCATATTTGCGTGCATCTGCAGCTATGCAAAAACGCGTAACCGAAAAGGAGAATATCGAGATTCTTTACTACACCAATACGGTAGGCTTGTTTGGCGAGCAGTTTGTGGAAGGTGCACATCTGGTGCAATTCAAGGGCACAGACAAGGAGCAGATGCTCGATATTGACATCCACGGCTGCTTCCTCGCTAGTGGTCACAAGCCTAACACAGATTTCCTCGCAGGGCAAGTGGAATTGGATGAACAAGGCTATATTGCATTGCAAGGCCCTTCTACCGAAACCAATGTCAAAGGCGTGTTTGCTGCTGGTGATGTTGCCGACCCGCATTATCGCCAAGCCATTGCTGCTGCAGGCTCGGGTTGTCGTGCGGCGCTGGATGCAAAATCATATCTCGACACATTATAATATATAGTATTAGTTATGAAGATTATTAAGTCAATTTTCATTCTTTGTGCTTTGGCGGTAGCTTTTTCTGCAGTGGCACAAAAACGCCCCCCAAAAGGACTGAACTATGCTTTGGGTGATTTTAATGGTGATGGAAAGAAGGAATATGTGTATTTCGTTCCGCCTGAAGATGCAGATCGATGGGATGGATTGGATGATTTGGATGGTTTGAATGGAGTGCTGAAATTCACTGATGCTTCCATTCCTGATATATTTGTAGAACGATGTGTCACAGGACAGCCTCGCAATCTTGGCGATTTGAATGGAGATGGACGTGATGAAATAGGCATTCAGCCAGGATGGGTGACATCTGTGTGGCAGGTCTATCGCGTTTTCACTTTCAAGGGAGGCAAGTGGCAGGATGCAATTCCTTCGTTTACTATTAATCTGAATTATGGCGATTTTGATAAAAATCCTCCAGTGAAGAAAGTTGGTAAAGGAAAGGTGAGAATCACCACTTTTGCTTGGGAAAATGACGATGTCGTGAAAAAGCACAAGGTGGTGAGAGTGAAATAAGGCTGTAAAATACATAAATGTATATAAGGCAACTGACTGCGTGGTCGGTTGCCTTATGTGTTTTTATGAAATGAGGATTTACTGTG
>JAKSMA010000159.1 GCA_024400895.1 Muribaculaceae bacterium
GTGTTGATGTTGCTGAATTCGTAGATGCTTCCCACGATATCGCCAATAATTGCTTCTTACATAATTTCTGTTTATTTAAATTTAATAATTCTAAACTATTGCCATTCTCTTCGGCAAGCAAAATTCGTGTAGTTTCACGCTGCAAAATTAGAAAGATTTTTCTTACTCACAAAATTTTTTGCGTATTTTTTACACTATTTTTAAAGCCTATTCAAAGATTGCCGCTCATTTTATTGCACAATACGCATTTAAATGTGCAATTAAAGCTCTGTACTGAACTTTTTTTCCTATATTTGTAAGTTAAAATAGAAAAAGATGAAAATGCATCATATACTTAGCATGATAGCTGCTGTGATGGTGACCGCATCGTGCGGTTCAAGCACAGCATCAAGCAGTTCGGCAGAGAGCAGCGAAACCACAGCACCAGCTGCCGTGGTCGATTTCAACGCCGACAGCGCTTTCGCTTTCGTGAAGCGCCAATGCGACTTCGGCCCACGTGTTCCCGAAACTCCTGCACACGAACAATGTGGCAGGTGGATTGAGGCACAACTTGGCCGATTCTGCGACAAGGTGGTGGCACAAAAGGCAAAACTTACCACCTTCGACGGCAAAAACCTGAATGCCACCAACTATATCGGTATCATCAATCCCAATGCCAAAGAGCGCATCCTGCTCCTCGCCCACTGGGATTGCCGCCCTTGGGCTGATGCCGACCCCGACGACTCGAAGCGTAAAGAACCTGTGATGGGCGCCAACGACGGTGCAAGCGGAGTGGGCGTATTGCTCGAATTGGCGCGCGTCATGAAGGACAAAAAACCCGATGTGGGCGTCGACATTTTGTTTGTTGACGCTGAAGACTGGGGCGCCGACGACGAGGAGGAAAGTTGGGCTTTGGGCACACAATACTGGGCAGAGAATCCTCACGTGAAAGGCTACAAGGCCAAGTACGGCATTCTGCTCGACATGGTGGGTGCGTCCGACGCGCAATTCTACCATGAGGGTTTCTCAATGCAATGCGCTCCCGATGTAGTGGAAAAAGTGTGGTCGATTGCCGGCGACAGTGGTTACAGCAACCACTTTAAGACTATGGAATATGGTGCAGCCACCGACGACCACGTGTTCATCATCCGTGGCGGCATTCCTTGCATCGACATCATCGACATGCGTCCTGGCACCAGTGGCGGTTTCTACCCCTACTGGCACACCACCGGCGACACTATCGACAAAATCTCGCCCGAAACCCTCAAGGCTGTAGGGCAAACCATCGCTAATCTCATTTACGAATTATAAAACATCAGCATATATGGACAATCAGAACAACAAACCGCTGTATATTATCACTGGCGCAACCGACGCCATGGGCAGCGTCATTACCCAACGATTAGCCGAAGCCGGACACGCTATTGTCATGGCTTGCTACGACGATGAAAAGAGCGAAGCCAAGGCACAGGAACTGGCCATTCGCACCCGCAATAAAGACATCACCAGCATGCACCTCGACCTGGGCTCTTTCGCCAGCGTGAGAGGATTCGTGAAGCAAATCAAGGCTCTCGGACGCCCTGTGGCTGTGTTGGTGAACAACGCAAGTTACATCAGCCACCGCAGCGAAATTTCGCCCGACAGCTACGAAAAGCTCGTACAGGTAAACTCCCTGAGCACCGCATTGCTTTCGCCCCTCACCGACCCGCTAATGAAGGAACATGGACGCATCATATCCAGCACTTCGCTTTCCAACACCCCCGTGTCAATTCCTTACGAATTCCCTGCAGTGAACAATTTCATGCCTATCGCAGCCTACGCACAAAGCAAATTGGCTCTCTCGTTGTTCTCTATCTACCTCTCTACTGTGCTCCGCACACACCAAGTGTCGGTCAACAGCGTAGACCCTGGATTGGTGAACTTGAGCAAATTGGGCATGAACCGTTTCTTCAGCCGCTTCAGTTTCATCAGCAACCACACCGGCAATCTCGAAAACGGTGCAAAGGCGATGATGAGGGCTATCGGTTCGGCCGACACTGGCTTCATTTTCAAGAGTGGCAACAAGCAAATCAAGGCAAGTTCGCTTTTGCGTAATCGTGAGGTGTTTATCAAACTTTGCAACGACACGATGCGTGTGCTGAAAACCCAACTTGAAGACCCAAAAGCATAATCTCCGACAATGAACAATATCAAGAACTTGATGTTCGACCTTGGTGGCGTGGTGGTGGACATCGAACGCCAACGCTGTGTCGACTCGCTCACTGCACTCGGCATGACCAATGCCGATGAAATGATTGGTCTCTATCGCCAAAGCGGACCGTTTCTGCAACTCGAAGCGGGCGCTTTGAGTCCTGAAGAATTCTGCAACGAGATGCGCAAGAGCATGCCTGAAGGCGTGACCGATGCACAAATCAAGCAGGCCATCAGCAATTTCATCATCGACATACCTGTGCATCGCCTTGAAGCGATTCGCTCTTTGCGTGAGAAATATGGCACTTATGTGCTTTCCAACACCAACCCCATCATGTTTGAAGGCATCATTGCCAGCCTATTCGAGAAGGAGGGCAAGGATGTGAACGCATATTTCGACGGCATTACCGTGTCGTACCGCGCGAAGCACAACAAACCCGCTCCCGAAATTTTCCACTACGCTGAGCAAACCATGGGCATTCGCCCCGAGGAGACGCTTTTCCTCGACGACAGCCAGCACAACCTCGACGCTGCAGCCGCATTGGGTTTCCAAGTGGCGCTCGTGCCTGAAGGAGAGGAATTCATGGACATTCTCAAAAATCTCAATCTCATCTGATGCAAATCATTGCCGACAACGATCGCCTTCCGCAAGGCACCACTGTGGCCACCATCGGCATGTTCGACGGTGTTCACCTGGGCCACCTCACGCTCATATCGGAGGTGAAACGCATCGCCGCAGAACGTGGTCTGAAGTCGGCTGTCATCACTTTCGCCCAGCATCCGCAAAGCGTGCTCCGCCCTGATAGCGACATAGAAATGCTGATGACGGTGGACGACAAGGTTGCAGAAATCGGGCGACAGGGCATTGATGTGACCGTGCTGATGAACTTCACCTACGAACTCTCGCTCAACAATTCACGCCAGTTTCTCCAAATCCTGCGCGACCGCTATGGTGTGGCGGCGCTGGTGGTGGGCTACGACCATCGCTTCGGCCACGACAAGACCGAAACTTTTGCCGACTATGTAAACCACGGCAAGGAACTTGGCATCGATGTGATTAAAGCGCCCGAATATTTAGGCGAATACGCTCCTGTGAGTTCGTCAATCATTCGCCGCCTCATCGCCTCGGGCAAGGTGGACGACGCCATGCGCTGTATGGGGCGCCCTTATACGATTTCGGGCAAAGTGGTGCACGGATTTCACAATGGGCGCGGCATCGGTTTCCCCACAGCCAATGTGGGCGAAATTCCTGCTCAACTCATTCTTCCCCACAAGGGTGCTTATGCTGTGATGGTGAACGTGGCTGGTCAGTGGCGTCAGGGCATGGTGAATGTGGGTGTGCGACCCACGCTCGAAAACGGCCCGCAACTCTCCGTGGAGGTCAACATATTCGACTTCGACGACGACATTTACGGCTTGCCCATCACCCTGCAGTTTATCAAATTCCTCCGCCTTGAATTCAAGCTCGGCAGCATTGAGGAACTCCGCGCCCAACTCACCCGCGACCGCGAAACTTCCCGCAAAATCCTCTCCTCCCTAACCAAATAGCTATTCTAACAGAAAAGATTCCACATTTTTTGGTGTAATCACTTCAAACACGGCATCAGGATAACTATTTACAAATTGAGTGGGACACTTCACGCCTGATTTGCGCGCATTCCACTTAAATTCAAACGCAGTCAACTTCCCATCCACTATTTCTAAATAATCAATCTCCTTTTGCTGCTGAGTGCGCCAAAACCAAGATTGGGCTAAATCACCCAACAGAAGGTTGCGCTTTATCCTTTCCGAAATCACAAAATTCTCCCACAATTCTCCTATATCTGTTCGGCTTTCAATATGTGAAAAATTGCCGATTACAGCATTTCGAACGCCAAGATCCCAAAAATAAATTTTCATACTTTTCTTCAATTCATTTCTCATATTCTTGGCATAAGATTTCAAACGGAAAACGATATACGATTTCTCTAATATATCAATGTATTTTTCTACTGTTTTAGAATCTATCCCCACAGTTTGCGCCAGTTCATTATAACTCACCAACGAGCCAATCTGATAGGCTAATGCTTGCAACAGTTTCACCAACTTATCCGATTTGAGAATATTGTCGAACGACAATATATCGCGATACAAATAAGAATCCGACAATTCTTTCAGCACTACGCGTTCCTCTCCAGGAGACTTCAGCACCTCTGGATAATAGCCGAAAACCATGCGATGTGGTATCATACGGAGTTCTTCGAGCAAATTTGTGTGCGCCACCATTTCCGAGAAGCTAACAGGACACATTTTAAACTCGCGCTTGCGGCCTGTCAATGGCTCATTCACTTTCTGAGCAAGTTCAAACGAACTACTTCCAGTTGCCACAACCTGAACTTCAGGAATCTGATCTGTAACCAATTTAATTTTCAGCCCAATATTTTGAATGCGTTGAGCTTCAGCAATCACTACAATTCGATTGTTGCCAATGATACTGCGAAAACGGGTTGAAGAAATATCACTAAGCAACTCTTGCACATCCACATCATCACCATTCAACCACAACACATCAGTTCTGTCTCCCAACATCATTTTCAGCAATGTTGATTTACCAACTTGGCGCGCACCCATTATGATGATAGCCTTGCGACCACCTAACATTTGCCCAATTTTCTTTTGTAATGCTCTCTCAATCATAATTGCAGTAAATTTGAATACAAAATTAGTGGTTTTGGGGGCAAAATCCAAAATTCTTATAATATTTTTGGATTCCATTCCGAAATTCTTATAATATTTTCGGAATCCATTCCAAAATTCTTAACCCACACCAGGCTTTCCGAGAACTAAAACGAGGCACACTAAAAAGTTACAGATTATAAGGCGCTGCTATGTTCTGGCTGGAAGCCAGCAGTAGAGTAACCGTGGGGAAAAACGACGAAGGAGATTTTGCCTACGGAAAACGATAGTCCTCACCCCCCAATCACTGGCTGGAAGCCAGTACCCCTCGACCATATGCTCCTCTATCTTTCCCCATTTTGCCATAGAAGGGACGCTCGGACCGAGCGTCCGCCTCACACACAACAGTTCCTCAACACGCCCCACACCGTACGCTCGAGCCGAGCGTACAAAAAAAGTAGCTTTGCGATTTCACTCACAAAACTACTCTTTATATCTGGTGTCAGAAAAGACAGGAATAGGCATTAGGGGTTTACTTGCGCACAGCCCGGACACTCCGCCCGTCGCAACGGCCGTAGTTGTCCCAACCAATGTAGCCCGAATGGAAACTCAGGTAGTAGGCGCTGCTGCGGCTGGCGTAGAGCTCACGCGACCAGTAGAAGCCGTAGGAACCCTCTCGTCGTTCAGCTCGTCCCTCGCATTCACTTCGGAGGGAGAACAAACCCTGCCGTAAAGGCTTAGAACTAAACCAAGCCGGAAACGGTATGATAAATTACTGCCGAATAAGTTAAGGAAATGTTGCAAACTTAGAGAGCGAGCCGGACGCCAAAGTAGCTGCGGCGATTGACCGGGTCGTCGTAGTTACGGTACGCCACACGGCAGTGCCTCGCGTTGTTGTTCCAGCCACCGCCCCGGTACACGCGGTGCGCCCCACTTGTAGGACGTCTA